>JAZSKO010000041.1:0-8263 GCA_045534875.1 Eubacteriales bacterium
ACGCCTCCCACGATCGCCGCCACCGTTCGGAACAGGTCAATATAGGCGTACCAATCGAAGGTGAAGGTCGGATTCTCGGCATCCACCTCGAAGGAGGTGAGGATCGAAAGCTCGGGCAAAAGCGAGAGCAAGGGGAGCAGGATCACAAGAACACGCGTCAAGGTCTCCATACGTTGGCAAGCCGTTCTTCCCCGTCTCTCTCGCAGGACTATCTCGCCTCCCGAAAAGGAAGCCAATCCCGCAAGCCCTGCGAAGGTATGCTTCCACGCAGGAAGCAAAAACCACCACTGGAACACCAAGGAAACAAAGGATAGGAGCAAGATCCAGACCGGATGCTCGTAGCGGTTCATCTCCATTTCGGTGTTTTTCAGGAAGGAATTGACAAGTGCTGACGCCAAAAGCTGTCCCATGCTCACCCAGAGCATGGCCTGAAAGCCTCGTCTTGCGTCGTCTAATTCGTCACTCAGATCGGCAAGCCTTGTCATGCCGATGCAGAGGAGCAGATAGCCGATCAGGTCGGGAAGCGGATCAAGCATCCCCACCACGGGATTCCAGAGAAACACGCCGCCCAAGGCCAAAAGTCCCATTCCCATGGAACGTGTTTGCTTTGTTTCTCGCATGGCGCGCCGCCTCCTTCCCTTCTCGGTCGTTTATTTTTTCTTTTTCTTCTTTTTCTCCTGTCGGCGGCGAAGATGCTCCTCGATCTCACCGCGTTGACGGTTGGCCGCGCCCTCGATGGTGGCATCAAAGCGATCTCCGATGCGATTGAGAAGATTCCAACGGTATCGCTTGGGCGTGATCTCCTCATCCCCCTTGGCGCAAATGTTTTTCGTACAGGAGAGAAGAAGGAGAAGATTGCAGATCAGCCACGCCAGATTCAGAAGCGCCGCCGAAAGATTGAGGTACGGGCGCAGAGTGTCCAGCGCCGCAAACGGCAACAGATAGACCAAATACACCACTCCGTACAGCAACACGATCACCGAGTTTCGCACAGCGAACATGGCGGTTGAGCGCAGCTCCACCTGCAAGGCGATCTCGCGGATCGCCGAGAGCAGGAGCGCGTGGAACAGCATATACAGAATAAACTCGACCCAATCCACCACGGTTGTAACGGTCGCGTTCACCAAGGGAATTTTCCAAAGGAAAAGCTCGGTGAAGGCTTGGAGCATACGGTAGATCGCCGTGAGAAGCAAGGGATAGAGCGTCCACTCGGAGAAAACGAAGAAGCCGCAGTATCGCTTCAAGTGCCAAAGCCCGTAGAGCATCAGCCCATAGCCCGCGAACAGAGCCAAAAAGCCGATATGCAAGCCCTGCGCCGTCATTTTCAGCAAAAAGGCGACCAGATAGCCGATCAGCAGATATCCAAAGCCCATTTCGGTTCTCCTTTCCCGATGCCGTCAGGCATCCGTTCCGTTTCTCATACAGCAGTTTTTGTATTTCTTCCCGCTTCCGCAGGGACAGGGATCGTTTCGTCCCACGCCGCCCTTCGCGACCGCCGGTACGTTCTTTCGCACCACCTGCTTCTTTTGTCCCTCGCCGCCTGCAAATCCCTCGGTGACAGGCGTTGCCACCTGCACACGGCGGATCGGCTGTTGACGGGGGACGACCGACAGAATGGTTCTGACGGTATTCTGACGGATATCGTTGACCATACCGTCAAAGAGATCGGCTCCTTGGATGCGGTACTCGGTAACGGGATCGCGCTGTGCGTAGGCTTGCAGACGCACCACGTCCTTCAAATCGTCCATGACGTCGATGTGCTCCATCCACGCGCCGTCCACGTTTCGCAAAAGCACCGCTCTCTCCACCTCGCGGAAGACCTCCTCGCCAAACAAGGCCTCCTTCTCGGCATAGCGATCCATCGCCTTTTGCGTGAGCTGCTCGACCAGATCCTCACGCGTCAGCGACGAAAGCTCCTCCTCGGTGTAGCGAAGATCCTCGTCGGTGGTCAGGTATCCCATAAAGTGCGCGCGCAGAGCATCCAGATTCCACTCGGTGGGATCCTCGTCTCCCGTGTGGAACAGCACGTGCTCCTCCACCGTGGAGGCGATCATTTTTTGGATGGTGGCGGAAATGTTCTCGCCGTTGAGCACGTCGCTTCTCTGTCCGTAGATCAGGCTTCTTTGCTGATTCATCACGTCGTCGTAGGACAACACGTATTTTCTGCGCTTGAAGTTGGCATCCTCGATCCGCTTCTGGGCGCGCTCGATGGCATCCGAGAGGATCTTGGCGTCGATGGGCATATCGTCGGGCATACGAAGCGCCTCCACGATTCCCTGCAAGCGCTCCGCGCCGAACAGACGCATCAGGTCATCCTCCATGGAGATATAGAACTTGGATTCTCCGGGATCGCCCTGTCGACCCGACCGTCCGCGAAGCTGATTGTCGATGCGTCGGCTCTCATGCCGCTCTGTTCCGAGGATAAACAAGCCTCCCAACTCGCGCACACGCGCGGCCTCGGGCTCAATCTCCTGCTTATGCAGCTCCACCAGTCTATGGAACTCGGCTCTCGCGGCCAGAAGCTCCTCGTCGTCGGTATCGGTCATGCCCGTGCAACGCGCGATAAGATCCTCTGCCACGCCCTTGGCGCGAAGATCGGCCTTTGCCATGAACTCGGGGTTTCCTCCGAGCAAGATGTCGGTTCCGCGTCCCGCCATATTCGTGGAGATCGTCACCGCGCCCAGCTTGCCCGCCTGCGCCACGATCTCGGCCTCCTTGGCGTGGTACTTCGCGTTCAGTACCGTGTGCGGAATCCCCGCGTTTCGCAATCTGCGCGAGAGTTCCTCGGATTTGTCGATGGAGATGGTTCCCACCAGCACCGGCTGTCCCTTTTCGTGGCAGGCCTTGACCTGCTCCACGATGGCATCGTACTTGCCCTTCACGCTCTTATAGACCGCGTCGGGATGATCCACTCGGATCATGGGGCGATTGGTGGGGATCTCGATCACGTCGAGCTTATAGATCTCACGAAACTCGTTTTCCTCGGTAAGCGCCGTTCCCGTCATACCCGACAGCTTGCGATACATACGGAAGTAGTTTTGGAAGGTGATGGTGGCGAGCGTTTTGTTCTCCTTCTGGATCTGCACGCCCTCCTTGGCCTCGATCGCCTGATGCAGACCGTCCGAATAGCGACGTCCCGGCATGAGACGACCCGTGAAGGAATCCACGATCACAACGCCGTTCTCGTTGACGACGTAGTCCACGTCCAGATGCATACAACCGTGGGCGCGGATGGCTTGGTTGATGTGGTGCGCCAGCGTGGTATTGCCCTCGTCGTTGAGGTTTTCGATCCCGAAAAAGGCCTCTGCGCGACGCGCTCCGCGCGCCGTAAGAATGGCGTTGTTCGCCTTTTCATCGACGATATAGTCGGCGTCGATGTCGTCGTGATCCTCCTTGGCGTCCAGCTCCTTGATGACAAACTTCTTCATGGTGCGAACCAAGCGATCGGCGCGCTCATACAGATCCGACACCTGCTCTCCCGCGCCCGAAATGATCAACGGCGTGCGCGCCTCGTCCACCAAGATCGAGTCGACCTCGTCCACGATGGCGAAGCAATGCCCTCTTTGCACCATCTGCTCCTTGTAGATCACCATGTTATCCCGCAGATAGTCAAAGCCAAACTCATTGTTCGTGCCGTAGGTAATGTCTGCAAGGTAGGCCGCTTGCTTTTCCTCATGGCTCTGCCCGTGAACGACAAGACCGGTTTTCAGCCCCATGAATTCGTACACGCGTCCCATTTCCTCGGCTCCCACTCTGGCAAGGTAGTCGTTCACCGTGACGATGTGAACACCCTCTCCCGTGAGCGCGTTGAGGTAGGCAGGCATGGTGGCCACCAGCGTTTTTCCCTCTCCTGTCTTCATCTCCGCGATGCGTCCCTCATGCAACACGATTCCACCCATGACCTGCACGCGGAAGGGGCGCTTGCCCAGCACGCGATCGTCGGCCTCTCGAATGGCGGCGAAGGCATCCGGCAGGATGTCGTCCAGCGTTTCTCCGCTTGCAAGCCGCTCCCGCAGCTTCTCGGTAACGCCCTGCAGCTCCTCGCGGCTCATGGCGCGATAGGTCTCCTCCAAGGCATCCACGCGGTCGGCGATGCGATTGACCGCCTTGAGCTGCCGTTGGCTATACGTTCCAAACAGTTTGGTAAACAAAGACATGGTCGGTGATTCTCCTTGCTTCTTGCCTTTCGGCTGTCTTTTTTCAATGCTAAATTTTATTATACAATATTTTACTGAAAAAATATATTATTATATTGTAAATTTTGCGGAATTTTTCTTCTTTTTCCCGGTTTTCTCTTGCAGGTTCGTCAAAAATGTGCTATGATAGCGGTATGATCGATAAGAGAGGTAGCCTATGAACCGCATCAACATTGTTCTACATGAGCCCGAGATCCCGCAAAACACGGGAAACATTGCCCGCACCTGTGCCGCCACCGGCGCTTCCCTGCACCTGATCCGCCCCTTGGGCTTTGCCATTGACGACAAAAAGCTCAAGCGCGCAGGGCTGGATTACTGGCATCAGCTCGACATTACCTACTACGACGGCTTGGATGACTTTTTCGAAAAGCATCCGAACGCCAATTTCTATTGCTTTTCCACCAAGGCCAAGCACCGCTATACCGATATCGTCTATCCCGATCCCGTGTTTTTGATCTTTGGGAAGGAAACGAAGGGCTTGCCCGAGGACTTTTTGCACGCGCATCCCGATCGTTGCGTTCGCATTCCCATGCGGAACGGTCTGCGCTCGCTCAATCTCTCCAACTCGGCCGCCATCGCGGTCTACGAGGTCCTGCGACAGACCGATTTCGCGGGTCTTCGCACCGAGGGCGCGCTTACGCAGTTTGATTGGGAAGACGCACCGTAAGGTGACGCGGCACGACCGATTCGTCACCCGTTCCCAAGGGAGTCCACAAGACAGGTGGCTCTCCCTCCTTTGGAGAGGTTGACCCAAGCCTTACGCATTGACACAGCTCCAAGAGATTTTCAAAGGAGATCGACGTCGCTTGCAGGATCACGGCAGGCTTCGCGCATCGGTGGGAAACTCGATCCAAAAGCTCCAAAAGAGCCTTCTGCTCACATTCGATCCGCAAAACAGGACGCAATCCTTTTTTTTCACAGAAGGACAGCAGGAACATGGCAAGCTGTGTGCGCCACATGGCGGGCGGCTCGCTCTCGCCTGCCAGCATCCGCTCCGCGTGGTAGAGGCTGACGCGCATCGGAGAAAACCCTGAGGGAAGTGTGAGCATCGGAAGGGCGTCCTCTCCGAGCGCGGTCTCCAAGGTCAAGGTAGCCTCGCGCTCCCACGCCGTCCAGCTACTTCCACTCGGCAAAAGGAGAGGCTCGACGTCCACCAGCCGTTGGCATACGGTCTCCTGTGGGAGAACAACGGGACGCGGCGTTTTCAGTTCCCTTCGCCAATCGGCAAGGCACTCATCGCGCACCGCTTCCTCGGCGTCCTCCAAGAGAAGACGCTGTGCGACCTGTCGCCAGATCGTGTTCGCGTTTGACAGGGTCAGGCGTTTCTCTGCACCAAGTAACCTCGACAGAGCCGCCGTGTCAAGGCACTCCGATCGATCCAAGGCTTGCAAAAAGTGGCAAAAGCAGGCGTAGTCGCCTCCCGTTTGGGAAAAGCCGTTGACCGCAAGAAGCCAATCGGTCTCGTTCCCAGCCAAAAGCTCCCACGCGTTGGTGATCGTGTGGTTTCGATGCGTCAAGCGTCTCGCCTCCTTTTTCGTTTTTCGAAGGATCTTCCTTTTTGAATATGATACCATATCTTCCCGAAAAATTCAAGGTTTGACGGTCTCTTTTTTGATGGAAATGGAATTTAATTGTAACTTTTTCTCCGTCGGGTATAGACGAAGCCCTTTTTTTATGATACAATATAGACAGAACCATACACAGGAGATGTAACGAAATGGATTTTCATGATTTCAGCCTCATCTACCCCTCCGAGGAAAGCCGCGTCCAGCACACGCAAGGAACGGCGATCCCCGACATCGACGCCTTCACGTTGGAGGAGCTTGGCCTTTCCGAGATCCTTTCCTTGAAGGGCGGCGATCTTTCCTCCTTCTTTACGACCGACCCCGAGGTGATGCGCTACCGCATGGCCACCTTTGACGATATGCTCCGTTGCCGCGAATTGACCGAGATGCTGAACCGTCTCGTTCCCGTTCTCAACGACATCATGGAGCTTCGTCGCTTGGAGGCCGACAGCGGTGACTCAAACGACTATCTTTCCAGCATCACCGAGATCGAGTTGTATATTTCCAGTATTGAGATCTTGCACGCCGCCCTGACGTCGGTCAAGGAAGACCTGAAAAGCCCGGCCTTTCTCTCCCTTTCGGAGCGCATCGCGGAGCTTGCCGAGAGCGATTACTACCGCGAGCTGAACGCAAAGCTCAGCGAGCTGACACAACGTGTGCGCGAGATCAAAAGCGTGACGGTGGGCGTCAACCTCGACGCACAGCTTCGTCCTGTTTCGGCAGGCGTGCTTTCGATCAACCCCGAGAGCTTCAAATCGGGTGACGTGCTGGACAAGATCCTGCGTCTGAGCTTCCGCAACGATGAATACACCTGCATCGCCAATCTCGTTCCCTTCGGAAAGAAGCAGTCCGAGAACCAGAAAATGGCGCTCTCCTTGGCCTTTAACAGCGCGATCAACGACGTCTATAAATCCTCCCTGCGCTCATGGAAACGGATCGTGCAGACCTACGTTCTCGAAAACACCGAGTTCCTTCTGAATCTGATGCCCGAATTTGAGTTCTTGGTGCGCGGCACGCAGATGCTCTCGCGCTTGCAGGAGAAGGGATGCCCTCTTTGTATCCCCGATATTCGCCCCATGTCCGAGCGAGCCTTTGACGCCAAGGGCTTGTATAACCCCTGCGTCGCTTTGAAGATCGAGGACGAGATTGTTCCAAACGATCTTATCTTTGACGAAAACGCCACCCTTTACGTCCTCACAGGACCGAACCGCGGCGGAAAATCGGTGATCACCTGCGCCTTGGGGCTTTCTCAGGTCATGCTTCAGCTTGGAATGTACCTCCCCTGCCAGAGCGCTGTGATCTCCCCCGTTGACGGCATCTACACCCACTTCCCCACAGGCGCGGAGGACACCATTGACAAGGGTCGCCTTGGCGAGGAATGCGCGCGTCTGGGAGACATTCTGGATTGCGTCACCGCGAACAGCTTGGTGCTTTTGGATGAGTCGCTTTCCTCCACGGGAAGCTACGAGGCATCCTACATTGCCGCCGAAGTGCTGGGAGGACTCGCGCACGTTGGTTGTCGTTGTCTCTTTTCCACTCACCTGCATGAGCTTGCCGCCGAGATCGACGAATTGAATCGCCGCTCCTTGGCAGACGGCGGCGCCGCCATCGACACGCTGGTGGCCGGCATGGAGGGAGAGGGCAAGCGTTCCTTCCTCATCAAGCGAGCCAAGCCAGACGGAAAGAGCTACGCCAGAGACATTGCCCAGAGCTACGGCCTGACCTACGAAAGCATCCTGAAACGGATCGGTGACCAAACATGAGAAATCCCAATCCCCCTGTTTCTGTTTTACGCGAAAAGGAGCTTTATATCTTTGATATGGACGGCACGATCTATCTGGGAAATCGCGTGTTTCCCTTCGCCATCCGCTTCATAGACCATCTGCGGAAAAGCGGAAAACGCATCCTGTTCTTCACGAACAATGCCTCCCGCTCGCCCTCTGCTTATCTTGAAAAGCTGACGCGTCTCGGCTTTTCTCCCACCGAGCAGGAGATCATGACCTCCGGAAACGTGACCGTGGAGTTCCTCCGCCGCCATCGCGCAGGTCTGCCTGTTTACCTTGTGGGAACGAAGGAGCTGGAGGAGCAGTTCCGTCTCGGCGGCATTCCGCTCGTCTGTGGCAAAGAGGAATCGGCTCCCATCGTTGTGACGAGCTTCGACACCACCCTCACCTATGAAAAGCTCGACAACGCCTGTCGCATGATCCGAAACGGCGCGGAATACCTCTCCACGCATCCCGACCTCAACTGTCCCACCGAGAACGGCTTTCTCCCCGACAGCGGCGCGATCGCCGCTCTTGTGACCGCCTCCACGGGCGTCACCCCCACCTATTTCGGCAAGCCCTACTCGCAAACGGTGGAAATGATTGGCGAGGCGACGGGCTTGGATCGCTCGCAAATGTGCATCTTCGGAGACCGTCTCTACACCGACATCGCGCTCGGTCGTCGCCACGGCGTGACCTCGATCTTGGTGCTTTCGGAAGAAGTCGGAGGCCAAGCGGT
>JAZSKO010000239.1:0-2698 GCA_045534875.1 Eubacteriales bacterium
TGTTCCGAACGGTAACGGCGATCGTGGGAGGCGTTCTGGGACTGATCTGGTTGATCGGCTATCTGCGCTTCTTTCTTGGAGCGCGGAGCGATCGTTCGTGGCAGGAGACGCTTTTGGAGCGCTACGACAGGGAGATCCTGCCCGACCTCGGCTATCTGATCGGTCGTCGTATGCGGCTTTCCTTTGGATTTTTGCAGGTGGGAGGCTTTTTGGGGATCAATCTGCTCCTTTCCAATCGAGAAATTCTACCCGATTGGGGGCTGGCGATCCTTTTCCTGCTTGGCATTTTGTTTTTGGGAGATCTTTTCCCGCGAAAGCTGGGATGCTTTGTTGTGGGCGTGCTTTTGTTTGACGTGGGGATCGCGGAAGCATTCCTGCGAGACCGCTACGCCGAGCGCTTCTCCCTGACCGACGCGCTCTATCTTCCAACCGCGTATGAGGCGTATCTGCCGATCCGCATATTGGGAGGCTGTCAAGCCATTCTGACCCTTTTGCTGGCTTTGCTGGTGGTGTTGGGGCTTTTGCAAATGACGAAGGCGCATCTGCGCGTGGACTACGGCGAGGGCGGACAAGCTCTCTCCGAGCGAGCCACGCAACGCTTGCACGCGACTTTTTTGAAAAAAACGGTCTTGGTCATCCTTTCCTTTGCTCTGTCGGCGGCCTGTAAGATCGCCGAGATCGAGCTGATGGGGCGCGTGGCTTGGTTTTGGATGGTGCAGGTGACGGTCTCACTGGTCGCGGCCATCGTCTTCTCCTCGCTTTTGCTGGAATGGAAGGAAGCCTTTTTCGATCGATATCCCACGAACCGAAGGGTATAATTCGCAAAAGGCGGGCGCATACTGTCCTTGTGATCTCCAAATTCACAAGGAAGGAATGCAAAATCATGCAAAACGAGTACCAAAATCACGAGCAAAGCAAGAACAATCGCAATCAGAACAAGCAGGACAATCAGAACCAAAACAATCAGAATCAAAACAACCAGAACAACCAAAATCAGAACCGTCGCTGAATGGCGACGCCCCTGCCTCGGCGGGGGTACATCAAACGGAGGACACCGTGTTTGAGATCGACAAGCTATCCGAACAGGTAAAGAACGCGCTGACAACGGTCGGGATCCCCATGGACGAGATCCTTTTGGCGGCCTTTTGTGACCGCACCGTCGAGCAAGCGGCAGGAGAGGTGTATCTGCTGGCAAGCAGGGATACGCTTTTTGTCGTGCGCGGTGAAACGGCGGAGGGCAACTGGTTGGTGCAGAAGCAGGAATCGTATTCCCTTGGAGAGCTATCGGCCTTTTCGGTGGAGGAGCAACGCTCCACGGCGAGACTGTTGGCCAAGCGCGAGGGGGATACGGTTCTTTTGGCTTCCTTCACGAATTTTTGCAAGGAATCGGTGATGGTGTTCGTCAAGTACCTTCGAAAGATCCGAGGGGGCGAGGATTGGACGGTGGAGGAAAGTGACCTCCCTGACGCCAAGCAGTGTCCCAAATGCGGGATGCGCTATCCCGACCCCAACCGCGCCATCTGTCCCCATTGCATGGAGCGCGGAAAGCTCTTTCGCAGAATGCTCCGCTTCTTCGCGGGCTATCGGATGGAGCTGGTTTGGGTGGTGCTCACTCTCACGGTGCTCACGGCGGTCAGTATTCTGACGCCCTATCTCTCGGGGCAGTTCTTCTACGACGAGGTCATCTTCGGAGCAGGGAAGTTTTACGGACAGATCCTGTTCGTCCTTATCCTTATGATCTCCACAAAGCTGCTCAGTATGCTGGCAAGCATGCTCAACAACTGGGTCACCTCCAAGATCGCGTCCAAAATGGTGTTCAACCTCAAAAAGACCATCTTCCAAGCCATCGAGCGTCTCTCGCTCTCCTTCTTCACGGGAAGACAGACGGGAGGTCTCATGACACAGGTCAACGACGATTCCAATACACTGTTCGTCTTTTTCTGTGATATTTTACCGCATTTTCTCATCAATATCGTCAAGGTCGTGGTTCTCGTGATCCTGTTGTTCACAATGCAACCGCTCTTGGCACTCTTGGCACTTTCCACCGTCCCCCTGTATTTCCTCTTGATGCGCTGGGTGTACGGCGTGCAAAAGAAGCTCCACGCCCGTCGGTTTTCGGGCTCGAAGACCATGAATTCCTTTTTGGCAGACGTTTTGTCGGGAATGCGCGTGGTCAAGGCCTTCTCCAAGGAGGATCGGGAGATCGACCGCTTCTCCGAGCGAAGCCGCGCCTTGGCGGATGCCGACCGCAGGCTGTCGCTGTTCCATACCTCCATGGCACATCTGTCGGGAATCCTTCTGTTCTTGGGGAACATCATCTCTTGGGGCGTGGGCGGCTGGATGGTGATAACCGGCTACGGTGGCTTTACATACGGAATGCTCATGACCTTTATCGCCTACATGAATCTGATCTACACCCCCTTGCGCTTCTTTTCGGATATGACGCACCGCACCGCCGATTGCACCAATGCCATGCAACGTCTCTTTGAGATTATGGACGCGCGTCCCGATGTGAGCCAGAAGGAGGATGCCCTCGCTCCCGCCGATCTTTCGGGAGCAGTGGAGTTTCGTAACGTCTCCTTCTCCTATAACAAGGGAAGGAGAGTGATCGACGACGTGAGCTTTTCGATCCCCGACGGTGGGATTCTCGGGATCGTGGGACACACGGGGGCAGGCAAAAGCACGCTTGCCAATCTGC
>JAZSKO010000198.1:0-5779 GCA_045534875.1 Eubacteriales bacterium
GAAAGTCCACCACTCTGCGTATGATCGCGGGCTTGGAGGAGATCTCCGAGGGTGAGCTTCGCATCGGTGACCGCTTGGTCAACGACGTGGCTCCTAAGGATCGTAAGATCGCCATGGTGTTCCAGAACTACGCTCTGTACCCCCACATGACCGTGTTCGAGAACATGGCATTTGGTCTGAAGCTGAGCAAGGAGCCCAAGGATAAGATCAAGAAGAAGGTTGAGGACGCCGCTCGCGTTCTGGATATCACCCACTTGCTCGACCGTAAGCCGAAGGCTCTGTCCGGAGGTCAGAAGCAGCGTGTTGCTCTGGGTCGTGCTATCGTGCGTGAGCCCGAGGTCTTCCTGCTTGACGAGCCTCTTTCCAACTTGGACGCAAAGCTTCGTGCTGCGGTGAGAACCGAGCTGACCAGACTTCACAAGAAGGTTCGCACCACGTTCGTATACGTTACCCACGACCAGGTCGAGGCTATGACCATGGCAACCAGAATCGTGGTTATGAAGGACGGTCTGATCCAGCAGGTGGATTCTCCTCAGAAGCTGTATGACGAGCCTGTGAATATGTTCGTGGCAGGCTTTATCGGTACGCCTCAGATGAACTTCCTCGACGGTAAGCTCGAGAAGAAGGACGACGGCGTTTACTTCGTCTACGAGGGCAATTACCTCAAGCTCCCCGAGAATAAGGCGAATGCGCCTGAGCTTCAGGAGTACATCGGCAACGAGGTCGTGGCAGGTCTGCGTCCCGAGTGTATCCATGACGACGAGTTCAACGTGGAGAAGTACAGCGAGGCCTCCTTGGAGACCGACGTTGACGTTACCGAGTTGATGGGAGCAGAGATCTATCTCTACCTCAAGGTCGGTGAGGAGGGCAAGCTGATCGCGCGCGTTTCCTCCAGATCCACCACCCGCGCAGGTGACAAGATCAAGGTCGCATTCGATATGTCCAGAATGCCCATCTTCGATAAGGACACCGAGCGTTGCATCATTCACTAATGCATTGATCAAAATTGAGAGCGTATGCAGGGGCCTCCAAAGAGGGCGTTGCATACGCTCTCTTTTTTTTGTTTCAAAGCCAAACGGTACAGAAGAAATCTGTTTTTTTGTGAATAAATGTAAATTTTTTTTGAAGAAACAGGAAAAATAGTGACATATGTCGGTAATCAAAAAATATTTGCGAAAAAAGGTGGAGTTTTTTTCGAAAAAGTATAGATTTTTTATTATAAATATAGTATAATATAGTCATCAAATTATATCAGGAGGTTTTTTGTCTTATGAAAAAGAAACTGACCATGGTGGCTTTTCAAGGGACGAAGGAGCAGGAAGCAGAATTACTCCGTGTCATCGAGAAGCATGCCGGGGAAAAGGGGGCTATGATGCCGATCCTGCAGGAGGCGCAAGAGATCTACGGATACCTGCCCATTGAGGTGCAGACGATCATCGCAGAGAAGACCGGCGTTTCCTTGGAGGAGATCTTCGGAATCGTTTCCTTCTACGCTCAATTCAAGCTCAATCCCGATGGCAAGTATGCGATTGCTGTTTGCTTGGGAACGGCTTGCTACGTAAAGGGCTCCGGCGATATTATCAACGCCTTCTCGCAGAAGCTGAACGTGCCGGTTGGAAGCACCTCTCCCGATGGAAAGTACTCCATCGAGGCAACCCGTTGCATCGGTGCTTGCGGATTGGCTCCGGTTCTGACGGTCAACGGCGAGGTATACGGCCGCTTGACGGTTGACGATGTGGACTCCATCATCGCCAAGTACGTAGATTGATCCAAACAAAGAGGACGTGAATCCATATGAAGATCTGTGCGATTAAGGAACTGTTGGACGCTGAGGTTGTCTGCGGCGAGGATGAGCTGGAGCGGGAGGTATATTCCGCCTGCGGTAGCGACATGATGAGCGATGTGCTGGCGTATGTGAAGGATCAGGCCGTGCTTTTGACGGGGCTTGTGAACACGCAGGTGCTCAGAACCGCCGAGATGATGGACATGGTTTGCATCGTGTTCGTTCGCTCCAAAACGCCAACAGAGGAGATGATTCGTCTTGCGGAGGAGAGCAATATGGTGTTGCTCAAAACCAGCAAGAGAATGTATGAGGCTTGCGGAAAGCTCTATTCCGCCGGTCTGGTCGGGAACGGTGTTCGGACATGAGTGAAGCGGTCAGATTTCACTTTCATGTTGATGGCAAGGATTTTACATCTGCCGGACAGGCATCGGTTCAAGTGAAAAAAAGCCTTCGTCAGCTTGGCATTCCTCCCGAGATCATTCGGAAGGTAAGCATTGCTATGTACGAAGGGGAGATCAATATGGTGATTCACGCAGGCGGAGGCGAGGCCGAGGTCGTGGTTTGTGAGAACTGTATCGAGATCCATATGGATGACCACGGACCGGGTATCGCCAACATCGACCAAGCCATGCAGGAAGGCTTTTCAACGGCGCCCGACAACATTCGTTCATTGGGCTTCGGAGCCGGCATGGGACTTCCGAACATGAAGCGATATTCGGATGAAATGACCATTGAATCTGAGGTTGGAAAGGGAACGCACATTCTCATGAAGGTGTACCTCTGAGCCTTGGAAGAAAAGGAACGAAGCAATGAATACCTATGAACATTCGGTTTCCTTGGACGTGTCGCATTGCACGGGGTGTACCACCTGCTTAAAGCACTGTCCAACCGAGGCGATCCGGATACGCGACGGTCACGCCGTGATCAATCCCTATCGCTGTATCGATTGCGGAATTTGTATTCGGAATTGTCCAAACCACGCCAAGAAGGCAACATACAGCCGACTGGATCGGGTGATGCAGTACAAATGGAAGGTGGCTCTGCCGGCTCCCACCTTGTACGGGCAGTTTGATAATCTCGACGACGTGGACTACGTGTTGCAGGGCTTGCTGGACATCGGCTTTGACGATGTTGTCGAGGTCTCACAGGCGGCCGAGCTCGTCTCAGCATACACGAGGAACTACCTCAAAACCGAAGGGATCCAAAAGCCGGTCATCAGCTCGGCTTGCCCGGTGGTCTTGCGCTTGATCTCCTTGCGGTATCCCGCCTTGAAGGATAACATCATGCCACTTCTCCCACCCATGGAGATCGCGGCGAAGATGGCCAGACAAAAAGCGAAAAAGGAGCATCCTGAACTTTCGGACGAGGATATCTGCATCTGCTTTCTTTCTCCCTGTCCCGCGAAGGTCAGCTACGTTCGCAACGGGTTTGGAGAGTACAAAAGCGAGGTGGACGAGGTGGTTGCCATCAGCGATATTTATTTCAGCTTGCTGAATGTGATGCGAAGGGAACACACGCCCGCCCAGATGTCAAAATCCGGCATGATCGGAATTTCATGGGCTACCTCCGGAGGAGAATCCTCCGCGATCTTTAACGACAAATATCTGGCGGCCGACGGGATCGAGAACGTCAATCGCGTTCTGGATCAGCTCGACAACGGAAACATCTCCACGCTGGAATTCATCGAGCTGAACGCTTGCCCGGGTGGCTGTGTGGGAGGCGCGATGGCGGTGGAAAATCCGTTCGTGGCAAAGGCCAGATTGCAAACTCTGCGGCGCTATCTGCCGGTTTCCCAAAATTTTTTGGAGGGAGAGGGGAAGGAATATATCCCACAGGATTATCTCTTTGAGGAGCTTCCGACCTATCGTCCCATCCAGCGCCTGAGCGACAATTTTGGAGAATCGTTGCGGATGATGTCCGACATTCAAAAATTACGGTCCGGGCTTCCCGGAATCGATTGCGGCGCTTGCGGCGCACCTAACTGTCGCGCCTTTGCCGAGGATGTGGTAAGAGGCGAGGCGGATGCGGCGGGATGCGTTGTGATGCGAAATCAACAGCTTGAGGAACAGCTCAGGCAGAATGGAGAGAGCCATGACGGTACGTGAGTTGATCGAACCGCTTTCGCTCAGACCGCTGGCACTTCCGGATGGTGACCGTGAGATCACGGGAGGCTATTGCGGAGATCTGTTGAGCTGGGTCATGGGACGGGCAAAGAGCGGCGACGCTTGGATCACCATTATGTCCAACGTCAACATCGTTGCCGTGGCGACTCTGGCCGACGTTGCTTGCGTGCTTCTGGCGGAGGACGTTGTCCCCGACGAGGACGTGCGAAGCGTGGCAGAGCAAAAGGGGATCAACCTCTTAACCTCGCCCCTCGCGGCCTATGAGCTGTCTGTGAAATTAGCAGAGCTGCTATGAACCGCTATTATTACGATTTTCACGTGCATTCCTGTCTGTCGCCTTGCGCGGATAACGACATGACCCCGAACAACATCGCGGGAATGGCGGCGATCGCGGGATTGAACATTGTGGCCTTGACCGACCACAATAGCGTGCGAAACTGCCCCGCATTCTTCGCGGCGGCAAGAAAGAACGGGATCATTCCCGTTGCAGGCATGGAGCTGACAACAGCAGAGGATATTCACGCGGTCTGTCTGTTTGAAGTCTTGGAGGACGCGCTTCGCTTCGGCGAGGAGGTGGACAAAAGGCGGATACGGATCAAGAACCGAACCGATATCTTCGGAGAACAGCTCCTGACCGATGATGAGGACAATGTGATCGGTGAGGAGGAGGATCTGCTCCCGAACGCCACCATGATCTCCATGGAGGAGGCGCCGGAGCTGGTGAAATCCTTTGGAGGCGTTTGCTTCCCGGCTCATATCGATCGGGAATCCAACGGGATCGTGGCCGTGCTCGGCGCGTTTCCCGAAAACGAGGGCTTTACCTGCGCGGAGCTTCACGATATGGAGCGAGCAGGGGAGTACACCGAGCGGTTTCCTGTATTGCGAGGGCTGACCTTGCTTTCCGGTTCGGATGCGCACTATCTGTGGGACATCCGAGACGCGCAGCACTTTTTCGAGCTGGACGATGAGCCGTACAGCAGTGAGAAAGTCCGACGCGAGCTATTCCGTGTTCTGAGAGGAGAAACGAAATGAAGGAGCTGTCGCTTAACGTTCTGGATATCGCCAAGAACTCCGTAAAAGCGGGAGCCTCCTTGGTGGAGATCCTCTTGGAGGAAACGCAGAATTGCCTGACCATGAAGATCCTCGACGACGGTTGCGGCATGACGAAGGAGATCTTGGAGAGCGTGACCAATCCCTTTTGCACCACCCGAACCACCCGAAAGGTCGGTCTCGGGATCCCGCTTCTGAAATTGGCGGCGGAGCAAACGGGGGGAAGCGTGACCATTACCTCCAAGCATGAGTCGGAGCATCCCGAGGATCACGGAACGCAGGTCACGGCGGTGTTTCGGAAGGATCACATTGACTTTACCCCCATGGGAGACATCGTGTCTTCCATCATCACCCTGATACAGGGCAATCCACAAATCAACTTTCTGTTCCGCCATATAGCAGAGCAGGGAGAGGTCCTGCTGGACACACGGCAGGTGCGAGAGATCCTGGGAGCCGAGATCCCCTTGGACAGCTTCGAGGTGCTTGCGTGGATGGAAGATTATCTTAGGGAACAATATAATTTCCAACAATAAAATCAAAGAGAGGAACGAAACATGAAATCTTTGGCTGAACTTGCACAGATCAGAGAAAGAATGAAGGACAAGATCGTCCTTCGCGAAGGAAGCAATGGCATTCGCATCGTGGTCGGCATGGCCACCTGCGGAATCGCGGCCGGCGCGCGCCCCGTCCTCAATGCATTCGTTGAGGGTATTAGCAGAGAGGGCTTGACCGAGAAGGCGTCGGTTACGCAGACCGGATGCATCGGTATCTGCCAGTATGAGCCCGTTGTGGAGGTCTTTGAGGCAGGTAAGGAAAAGGTTAC
>JAZSKO010000079.1:0-6904 GCA_045534875.1 Eubacteriales bacterium
TACCGACGGGGACGGAACCGCGGAGGAGCTCGCGCGGGTTCCCCTCGCGGCACAAGCATCGGTTTCAAAAAAGAAAACAAGACGGAGCCTGTGGCAATGGCTCTGCTCGCTGTTCGGACAATAATAAATAGGAAAGGAAATGGCCTGTATGGAGGAGTCGATCCGCTTGCAAAAATATTTTTCGGATTGCGGCGTGCTGTCCAGGCGCGCCGCCGAGGCCGAGATCTTGGCAGGACGCGTGACGGTGAACGGCGTTGTCGCACAGCTTGGTGACAAGATCACCCCCGGCGTGGATCACGTGGAATACCGTGGACGGGCCGTTTTGCCCCGTGAGGACAAGCCTCACCGCTATATCATGCTCCACAAGCCGCGCGGCGTGGTCTCGACCGCCAAAGACGAAAAAGGACGTAAGAACGTCACCCAACTGGTAAGAGGTATCGGGTGTCGCGTCTACCCTGTCGGTCGCTTGGATATGGACTCGGAGGGGCTTCTGCTCCTGACCGACGACGGCGACCTGACCAATCGTCTGACCCACCCTCGCCATGAGATCCCGAAGATCTATCACGTCTGGGTCTCGCCTCGCCCCACGCCCGAGCAGATCACCGCTCTCCGCGCTCCCATGGAGCTGGACGGCTATCGTCTGCTCCCCGTAAAGGTAGACGCGACCGACGAGGCCGATCTGCAAATGACACTGATGGAAGGACGAAACCGTCAGGTGCGGCGGATGTGCGAGGCGGTTGGACTACGTGTGACGCGCCTCAAACGGGTGTCGATCGGTGAGTTGACGCTGGACGGGCTTCCTCTCGGCTCTTGGAGAGAGCTGACGCGTGAGGAAGTGGACTATTTAAAAGAAAAAACGAAATCATAATAAAAAAGGAGTTCCCTATGTTAGAGGTATTGCCCATTCAAACCAAAGCCGAGCAGGAGGCTCTTTGCGCCCGTTGCGGCGTGGAGTTCCGCGTGGATGCGCTGGCATACAAGGCTCTCGTCGAGGGAGAGCTGCGCGGCATCTGCCAATTCACCATGAACGCCGAGGGCGGAAGTCTGTTGGATTTCGCCCCGCTTCCCGACGCCTATGAGTTCGAGCCCATGTTCGTCATGGGTCGCGCCGCCCTGAATTTTATTGATCTGTGCGGTGTGCATCGTGCCTTTTTCGACGCCGCTTGCGACAACGAGACCCTGATCCGCGCCATCGGATTTACCAAAAACGCGGATGGTCGTTGGGAAATGGATCTGACCGATTTCTTCAAAGAGCCCTGCAAGCACAGCCATAATTGACCTATATTTTTCTATTTCTGTAAAATATTACCAGTTTTCGACAAAATATTTTGTCTATCTTTTTCCCTATTTGGGGCTTGCAAAATCTTCCAAAATATGGTAGAATATTCTTGCAATGGAAATTACTGGAAATCATGTTTTATGGAGGATAGAAAAAGATGGAATACAACACGAAAATACTGATCGCGGATGAGAGCCCCGCAAGCCGCAGCACCATTCGGGAGGGCTTGCTTCGTGCGGGCTATCACGCGATCGAGGAAGCGGCCAACGGCGAGGAGGCACTTTTGAAGATCTCTCGCATCCGTCCCGACGTGGTTCTTTTGGACGTTTGGCTTTCCAAGCTGGATGGGATCGGCGTTTTGCGAAACTGCCGCGCGATGGAGGGAGGGGCTTCGTCTCCGATCTTTATCCTGATCTCCTCCGTTTCCAATCAGAATATGTTTATTCAGGCAACCGAGGCAGGCGCGGAGCTTTGCCTGCTCAAGCCCGTAAATATCAATAGTCTTTGCGAGCACATCGAGAGCCTTGTGCTTGCCAGACGGAACAAGACCGTGGCGGTTTCGGCCATCAAGACCGAGGAAGCCGCGCCCGATATCGAATCGCAGGTCACGCAGATCATTCACCAGATCGGCGTCCCTGCTCACATCAAGGGCTACCAATATCTGCGAACCGCCATTCTGCTCACGGTAAAGGATTCGGACATCATCAATTCGGTCACAAAGGTCCTCTACCCCAGCGTGGCAAAGAAGTACCAGACCACGACCAGCCGCGTCGAGCGCGCGATCCGTCACGCCATTGAGGTAGCTTGGGACAGAGGCGACGTGGACACCCTGAACTCCTATTTTGGATATACCATTCAGAATAACCGAGGAAAGCCGACCAACAGTGAGTTTATCGCGATGATCGCGGATAATTTGAGGCTCAAATATAAGATGTTTTGAAGCAAAAAAAGCAACCTCCTTCTCATAGAAAGAGGTTGCTTTTTTCGGTTCTTATTTGTTCAGTCGGTCACGGATCTGACGCAACAGTTCGGATTGCTCGCGAACGTTGGCGTAGAATTCCTCCTCAACGGCCTTCTTGCGATCGGCCTCGGCCTGTGCGATCGCGGCCGCCTCGGCAGCCTTTGCGTCCTCCTCGGCCTTCTTTTGCGCGGCCTCTGCCTCCTGCTTGGCGATCTCCTTAGCATTCAGCTTTCTTTCGGTGTTGCGAATGATGCGAACCGCCACAAAGACGCTGAACGCAATGATGAGGAAATCCAGAATGGTTTGGAGCCAAACACCGTATTGCAGGGCGATCTCCGAGGTCACCACCGCGCCCGTCTCATCCAATACCTCGGGGCGCATCACGTATTTCCATTCGTTGATGCTGACACCGCTGGTAAAGTAGGTGACAAAGGGAGTGATGATGTACTTCACCAATCCGTTGACGATGGCGTTGAAGGAGGTTGCCACGACCACGGCCACGGCCATATCCAGCACGTTGCCCTTGGTGATGAATTTCTTGAAATCGGCGATGAATCCGTCGCCTTTTTTCTTCAATTCTGCCTTCAAGCGCTTCCGCTCGGCCTTAGCCGCCTTTTTTTCTCCCTCTTGGATGCGCGCCTCCAAGACTTCCTGATCTTCTTTTCCCATGTTTTTGCCGTCCTTTCAAAGTCATTTTACACCTCTATTATACACAACTCGACAAGAATTGTCAAGCCCTGTCTTTTCAATTTTTTACGAGCCCTCCACCACATCGGGGCGGTCGGTATCCGACGGCGGCGTGGGCGGCGTATCGAGGACAGGCGTTTCGCCGCCGCTGATCAGATACTCAAAGCAGAGGGTGTCGTCCACCTCGAAGCGCACGCCTTCGATATGCAAGAAGCGCGCCGTGGTGAAGGGATAGGTGGAGATCGGGCGGTCGAGGGCGTCGTCGGAGTGCGCGCAAACGTAGATCTCGCCGTTCTCGATCGCGCTGATGATGACGGTGTGGTACCAATCCCCCTCGCTGTCGGCATACTGCACAACATCCCCGATCTCTGCCATTCGTCTGGGAACCTCGGTGGCGTATGGTCCGATGCCTCCGTTTTGTGAAGCAAAGGTCGGCGTTCCCACCATAAAATCATAGAAATATTCCACACTGCTCCACGCGGGGGCGCGGTCGGTGTCCGAATAGTAGTACCATCCGAAGTCCTTCGTGGGGTTCATCACACAGCTCCCCGCTAACACACATTGCGACACAAAATTGGTACAATTTCCTCCCTGCCCCGTAAAATCAACGAATAAGGGATTCCGCGACAACGCCCACTGTCGTGCATACTGCACCGCGCGTACCCGATCATATGGCTTGGTAATTTGCATCATGCGCTCTCCTTTCCGATTTGTAACAGGATATGCGAGCAGAGTTTGGAGGGATAATTTTTTGCTCTTTTCGAAAAAGCCTTGCTTTTCGTTGGCTTTTTTGTTATAATAGGAAAAGAAATTACCGAAAGGATGCTTTATCCATGAGAATGCGTAAGAAAAAACACGGTGCAGAGCGCATTGCCGCCTGCTCCGAGATCTTGATATCCGATCCCACCGCCGCCGATCCCCGTTCCCTCTTTCCGATCAACCAACCCTTACATTTGGAGATCGGATGCGGAAAGGGAGACTTTGCTGTCGGGATGGCCGCGGCACACCCGAACAGCAACTGGATCGCGATGGAACGCGTGGCCGACGTTGCCTGCTTGGCCTTGGAGAAGGCCATGGCCGCGAAACAGACGCGTCCCGACAACCTCCGCTTTCTCATTGGTGACGCGCGCAACGCCGCCGAATGGTTCCCTCCTCACTCGGTGGAATGTCTCTATTTGAATTTCAGCGATCCTTGGCCGAAATCGGGACACGCGCGCCGTCGCTTGACGCACACCGATTTCTTAACGCTTTACCGTCAGATCTTGGTGGAGGACGGGCTTCTTCGTCTGAAAACCGACAACGAGGGACTTTTCTTGTTCAGTTTGGAGCAATTTGAAGCCTTCGGCTTGACCGTGGAGTGGCAAACGCGCGACTTGCACGCCTCTCCCAAGGCCGCCGACAACATCATGACCGAATACGAACGCAATTTTTCCTCCAAGGGACAGCCCATCTACTCCGCTTGGGTGCGGTTTGGTAAGAAAGGAGACGACCATGCTGATTGACCTGATCCGCGCTTCCAGAAGCTACCGCAGCTTTGATATGTCGAGAACGATCTCCAAGGAGGAGCTTGCCTCCTTTGTGGAGTGCGCCCGTCTCTCCCCTGCCGCTCGCAATTTGCAGGTCTTGAAGTTCCGCCTCGTCACCGATCCCGACGAATGCGCGCGCGTTCTTCCCTTGACCCGTTGGGCTGGCTTGATCCGCGATCAAGTGATCCCCCCTGTGGGACACGCGCCGACGGCTTACATCGTGATCTGCATCGACCGCGATCTCGCCGATTCCATCCCTCCCTTTCAAAGAGACGTGGGCATCTCTGCCCAGAGCATCCTGCTATCCGCCACCGAGGCAGGTCTTGGCGGTTGCATGATCGGGAGCTTTTCGTCGGGTGACCTGCAAGAAACGCTCGCAATTCCCGCCAACCTCGCCCCTCAGCTTGTTCTGGGACTTGGAAAGCCGGACGAGACGGTGGAGCTTTGCGATGCCGCCGACGGGCAGGTGGCCTACTACCGTGAAAACGGCGTGCATTACGTTCCGAAAAGACCCTTGGAGGAGTTGATCTTCTGATATGAAACAGCCTGTCATGAATTCTGCCGAGCCATGTGGCGTTCTGATCTTGGATAAGCCCGACGGTGTGACCTCACACGATATGGTCAATCGCATTCGCCGTCTTTTCGGCACGCGCCGCGTGGGACACACGGGAACGCTCGATCCCATGGCAACCGGTGTTTTGGTGATCCTGATCGGTCGCGCCGCAAAGGCCTCGGAGTATCTTGCCTCCGACCGTAAGCAGTATGTGGCCACCCTTCGTTTGGGATTGACGACCGATTCCGAGGACACCACGGGAACGGTGCTCACGACCTCGGAGCATCTTCCCACTCATGCCGACTTAGAGGCCGCTCTCCCCGCCTTTCGCGGTGAGATCCTGCAAACGCCTCCCATGTATAGCGCCCTGAAGCAGAACGGCAAAAAGCTGGTGGATCTGGCGCGTCAGGGGATCGTGGTGGAGCGAACGCCTCGCCCGATCACCATTCATGCGCTCACGGCCGAGCCGACCGAGACCCCCTCGGACTATATCCTTTCGGTGGATTGCTCGGGAGGAACCTACATTCGCACGCTTTGCGCCGACATTGGTGCCTCCCTTGGATGCGGCGGCGTGATGGCAAGCCTGCGACGCACCGAAGCCTGCGGCTTTTCCATCAAGGAGGCGCACACGCTTGCCGAATTGGAGGAGATGGAGCTATCCGATCGATTGTCTCTTTTGATCCCCACCGAGCGGCTCTTTGCCGACCTTCCGTCGGCGCGTCTGCCTGCCTTTTACGAGCGGCTCTTTCGCTCGGGCTGTGCCATTTCGCTCCACAAGCTGAAAATCAACCAACCGCTCCACGCGCGGATGCGCGTTTGCTCCGAGGACGGAACCTTCTTCGCATTGGGACAGGTCGTCGAGGACGAGGGGCATTTGGCACTCCACTCTCTCAAGCTCTTTTCCTTGGAATAAAGAATGCTCCCCATTCGACGGCTTCGTCGAGGGGAGCAATTCTTTTTTTATTGCATTTGCTGACGGATATGGGCGATCTGCGCCTCAACGGAGGAAACCGAGGTGCCGCCCTCGCTGATGCGAAGGTTGACACAGGTTTGCAGGTCGATGGAGGCGTACACGTCCTCGCCGATCAGAGGATCGAGCGCTTGGTATTCCTCCACCGTCAATTCCTCCAACACCTTGCCCGTTTCGATGCAATAGGCCACGGCGCGTCCTGCAACCTTATAGGCCGAGCGGAAGGGCATTCCCTTCTTCACCAGATAGTCGGCCAAGTCGGTGGCGTTGATAAAGCCGCCCTGCGCCGCGCGGAGCATGGAATCCCGATGCACCTTCATGGTAGCGATCATAGGCGTCATGACAGCCAAGCACATCTTCACGGTGTCCACCGCGTCGAATACGCTTTCCTTGTCCTCCTGCATATCCTTGTTGTAGGCCAAGGGAAGGCCTTTGAGGGTAGTGAGAAGCGCCATGAGGTCGCCGTAGACCCGTCCCGTCTTTCCGCGAATAAGCTCTGCCATGTCGGAATTCTTCTTCTGCGGCATGATGGACGAGCCCGTGGTGTAGGCATTGGAAAGCTCCACGAAGGGGAATTCCCAGCTCGACCAGAGAATGATCTCCTCGGAAAAGCGCGAAAGGTGCATCATCAGGATCGAGAGCGCACTCATCAGCTCCAAGCAGAAGTCACGGTCGGAAACGCCGTCGAGACTGTTGAGGCAGATGCCGTCAAAGCCCAACATTCCCGCTTCAAAGCGACGGTCGGTTTGGTAGGTCGTTCCTGCCAGTGCGCAACACCCGATGGGAGATTGATTCATGCGACGCTTGCAATCTGCGAGACGGTCATAATCCCTTGCCAGCATCATGGCGTAGGCCATGAGATGGTGACCGAAGGTGATGGGCTGGGCTCTTTGCAGATGGGTATATCCCGGCAGGATCGTAGCCTTCT
>JAZSKO010000093.1:0-2008 GCA_045534875.1 Eubacteriales bacterium
CGTTCCCGTATGGCACGCTGAGAACTGCATCCAGTGTAACAACTGCGCATTCGAGTGTCCTCACGCGGCGATCCGTCCCTTTGCTATGACCGAGGAAGAGGCTGCAGCAGCTCCCGCTTCCACCAAGTTCACCGCGAAGCCGGTCATCAAGACCAACTATAAGTTCACCATGGCGATCAGCCCTCTGGACTGCATGGGTTGTACCCTGTGCGTCAAGGCTTGCCCCGTGACCGAAAAGGCGATCAAGGACGGCCACCCCGAGACGGCTCCCCTCACCATGACCTCTCAGGCAAGCCAGCTCGATCAGCAGGCTGCATGGGATTACGCCGTTGCAAACGTCTCCGAGAAGAAGGAGATCATCAACGCAACCGTCAAGGGCAGCCAGTTCAAGCAGCCCCTGCTTGAGTTCTCCGGCTCCTGCGCAGGTTGTGCAGAGACCTCTTACGCACGTCTGGTTACCCAGCTGTTCGGTGAGAGAATGTATATCTCCAACGCAACCGGATGCTCCTCTATCTGGGGTGGCTCCGCTCCCGCAACGCCTTACACCGTCAACCGTGAGTCCGGATGCGGTCCTGCATGGGGCAACTCCCTGTTCGAGGACAACGCCGAGCACGGTTTGGGTATCGCCCTCGGTCAGAAGACCATCCGCGACCGCCTGATCGGCAAGGTCAAGGAGATGATGGCCTCCGAGAAGGCATCGGATGCCTTCAAGGCAGTGGCAGAGGCATACCTCGCAACCGCTGATGACGGCGAGAAGAACGCAGACGCAACCAAGGCTCTCATCGCAGAGCTCGAGAAGGCAGCCGCCGAGGGTTGCCCCACCGCTCCCGCAATTCTTGCCGAGAAGGAATATCTCGCTAAGAAGTCGGTATGGATCTTCGGTGGTGACGGATGGGCATACGACATCGGATTCGGCGGTTTGGATCACGTTCTGGCATCCGGCGAGGATGTAAACGTGTTCGTATTCGACACCGAGGTCTACTCCAACACCGGCGGACAGGCATCCAAGGCTTCTCAGGTCGGACAGGTCGCGCAGTTCGCAGCAGCAGGTAAGGCGATCGGCAAGAAGAATCTGGCTGAGATCGCCATGTCCTACGGCTACGTGTACGTTGCACAGGTGGCAATGGGCGCAGATGTGAACCAGCTCCTCAAGGCTTTGAAGGAGGCTGAGGCATACCATGGTCCTTCCTTGATCATCGGTTACGCACCCTGCGAGATGCACGGCTTGAAGGGCGGCATGCAGAACTGCCAGTTCGAGATGAAGAAGGCTGTGGAAGCAGGCTACTGGCAGATGTTCCGCTACAATCCCACGCTGGAGTCCAACAAGCTCACCATCGACTCCAAGGAGCCCACGGCAGACTACGTCGAGTTCATCAAGACCGAGACTCGTTACGCACGTCTGGCACAGTCCTTCCCCGAGAGAGCCGCAAGCCTGTTCGAGAAGGCAGATGCCAATGCAAAGGCAAAATATCAGAGATTGCTGAGAATGAGCAAGCTCTACGAATAATTTGCAAGAGATTTCTCCGACGGAGCGCACCTCCGTCGGAGGAAACGCAAAGCAGACCGAGCCAAATGCATCCTGCATTTGGCTCGGTCTGCTTTTTGAACCATAAAACAGAACGGCGAAAGCCTTGCCCCCGCCCTACGGGTCAGAATGAGATTTTATAGAAGATAAAAACGATTCGCAGAAGATTGAGTTTTAAAAGCCTCCCCCTCTGGGGGATGGTGTCAAATGTCGCAAGCGACAAGCGACGGAGAGGGGGCGAAGAACGATTACCCTCTCACCCGCCTACGGCGGGAGCTCTCCCAAAGGGAGAGCCTTCTTTTTATCAAAATCCATCAAAAGCAAAAACACGAAGCCCACTTTCTAAGAAATTCACACCTACCCGACCAACCACTCAAAAAAGGATACCAAATGCAACGCACAATGCGAAGCATTTGGTATCCTTTTTTGAGGTTCTTGGTAGAGGGGAGGTTTGGAGGGGAGACCCCTTCTTTCCGAAGAAGG
>JAZSKO010000268.1:0-5545 GCA_045534875.1 Eubacteriales bacterium
ATAGACCGTTGCGCTGAACGCGTTGATGATCACACACGGCGTGACGAAATACATCACGATATCCGCCATGCATTTGTTTGCCTCCTCGGTGAGCATTCGGATCTTTTGACAAACGAATCCGAGCGCGATGAGGATAAACAGAAGTCCCACCTTTTGGGCAACCGCCAAAAAGCTATCCAGAAAGTTCAAAGCGTTGCCTCCTTAAAGTTCAATAAATCTTTATCTCACTTGTTTCAATCCAAGGGATAAAGTTCTCATCGTGCGCGCAGAAATTTTCAACAAGCTCAACGCGAACGTATTTTGCCTCAATAGGCGTGTCAAGCTCAATATGCTGCCAAGCCTCTTCCATGGTTATATCAAACGTACATATCTTGGTCCATGCAACGTCATCTATTTTGTCTTCTTTGCGGCGGAGCTTAAGAGGCTCATCGGTTATAGAAACATATATATTTATGTTCTTTGCAAGCTCTTCAAGGATACTAATGGTGATACCAACGTTTTTGAAAATGGATATCTTCCTGATCGTCTGTGTCTCTCCGAAGAAGTCAAGAACAGCGTTTGCGGTGGTCTCGGAGTTTGCTCCCCATGTGCCGCCGTTACGTTCGAGGTCATCATTGATAAGATTGTTTACCCAAAAAGTAGGATCGTTTTCCGTGACATCTGCCCAAAGCACTCTTGTGTAATAAGAGCCGTCTCTTCTTACGCCGATAGGCAGTAATTCTTTACTCATTTTTATCCCCCTATCATTTGAGATTTACTTACAGTTCTTCGTTAAATTCCTTTTTCATCAATTCCAAAATTTCAGATCTATAAGGCATAGACGGTGAGGATCCAAGTCTCGTGACCGAAATTGCCGAGGTACAGGTGGCAAACTTGAGGGCAACGTCGATCGGCATTCCCTCCGCGATCGCGGTAGCAAAGCCTCCGTTGAAGGCATCGCCCGCGCCCGTGGTCTCCACTGCCTTGACCTTGATGGCGGGAACGGTGAGCTCGGTGGTGCCGTTGGTATAATACACACCGCGCACGCCCAGCGTGATCACCACGTTCTTCACGCCCATTTCAAAGAATTTTGCCGCTGCTGCACGGCAACCGTCAATGCTATCGACCTTCACGCCCGTGAATTGCTCTGTCTCGGTCTCATTCGGGGTGATATAATCGATCCCATCGAAAAATTCCCTGGGAACGTCGATGAAGGGCGCGGGATTGAGGATGAAGGGCTTGCCATATTTCTTTGCCAGCTCCTTGGTTGCAAGGATCGAATCAAAGCTTGTTTCAAACTGTGTCAGAACGGCATCGCAATCGGCAAACTCTTGCTCGGCGGCGCGCACGTTCTCTCCCGTGACGAGTTCGTTTGACGCAAAGATCACGATGATGCGATTCTGTGCGCTTTGCTCGTCGATCTCGATGAGCGCACTTCCCGTCTCTCCGTTCGGATCAACGGTCACGTATTCCTCGCTCATTCCCTCGGTGGCATAGTGCTTTTTCAAAATCTGACCGAGCACGTCGTCTCCGCGACGGCCAATGATCTTTACCAGCGAGCCTGCGCGATGCGCGGCTGTCATCTGGTTGCTTCCCTTTCCTCCGGGACCAAAGCGAAGCGTGGATCCCTTGGTGGTTTCTCCCTCAACGGGAAGGTGCGGTGCAAAGCCGGTAACGTCAACGATCAGGGAGCCCGGACCTACGACCTTTGCCATAACGCGTTCTCCTTTCTCAGTTTTTGGAGGCGCCGTTGATGATCGCGATCCCCGCAGAGGTGCCGAGACGGTTTGCACCCGCTTCAACCAACGCCATCGCGTCCTCATAGGTTTTGATACCGGAGGATGCCTTGAGCTGAACGTCGCCGCTGAGATTTGCCTTCATCAGCTTGATATCCTCAACGGTCGCAACGCCTGCGGAAACACCCGTGCAGGTCTTTACGAAATGTGCGCCTGCCTCGCAGGAAAGGCGGGTAGCCAGAGCCTTCTCCTCGTCGGTGAGCAATCCGGTTTCGATAATGACCTTCACGGTCTTGCCCTTTGCAGCCTTCACGATTGCAGCGATCTCATCGCGCACGTAGTCCACACAGCCGTCCTTGAGCTTTCCAACGTTGATCACCATATCAAACTCCTCGCATCCGAGCGCATAAGCGTCCTCTGCCTCGGCAACCTTGATCGCGGTGGTGTTTCTGCCGAGAGGGAATCCGATCACCGTGCAAACCTTCACGTCGCTGCCCTCCAGGAGCTGCTTGGCGAGGGCGATGTCACAGGGGTTTACGCAAACAGACGCGAAATCCCACTCACGGGCGTCTGCGCAGAGCTTCTCGATATCTGCCTTTGTAGCAAAGGGCTTGAGATTGGTGTGGTCGATGTACTTGTTCAGGTTTTTCATCTTAAAATTTCCTTTCTTTACGTTTTAGTAGATAATCATATTATACTTTATAAATCAGTCCTCGTCAACCGTTTTAAAGGATTTTCCCCAGAGCTTTACGCGCGTTTCATAGGCGTCGTTAAATCTCCAATCTCTCCAGAAGGTGAGAATGCACATATCCTCGTTGGATTCGCGATTGTCCAGCGCGTGGAAGCAGCCTGCGGGAATAAAGATCACCTGTCCGCCCTCCACGTCAACGATCTTATCATCGAGCGCGAGCTTGCCCTTGCCCGACAGAATGTAGTAGATCTCGTCCTCCTCGTGAACGCCGCCGCCGAGCGCGCAGCCCGCCTTGACCGTTCCATGGTTGATCTGGATCACGTCGTCTCTGCCCGTGATCACGTGGTCGAGGATCATTCTGGACTCATATTCCTTGCCGAAAATAAGAGGCTTTACGTTTTTTACGTCCACTTGAAGCGGGGGCAATTTCTTTTTTTCCATTTTCTCAATTTCCTTTCTCAGTCAAAATCAATGATCGCCTTGATCTTGGTTTTATAATATTTTTCCTCATTTTCAAAAACGTCGAGCGTATTTTCAAACGGGATATGATGCGAAAATACGGGGGTAAGCTTTACGGGATTTCGGCTCATGATCTCGCAAACCTCGGGCGCGTTTCCGTGGCGTCCCGCCGCGCCGACCATAGACATACAGCCGAGAACCAGCGGATCGATGGGAAGATCGTCCAGATTTCTCTCATAGAAGCTGACCACCGAGATCCGTCCGTATCTTGCGGTACAAGCGATGCTGTCACGCAACGCCGACGCCGAGCCCGAGGTTTCAACCACGAGATCCGCTCCCTTTTTGCGAAGGGAAAGCTCCTTGATGCGAGCGACCGCATCCTCTGTCTTGCCGTTGATCACGTGATCGGCACCGATCTTCAGACCAACCTTCAGCTTCTCGTCGCTTCTTCCAACGAGGATCACCTCGCCCGCGCCGTAGTATTTTGCCAGCCAGACTGCGACCATACCGATCGCACCCGTACCGTAAACCACCGCCGTGTCATCCTTCGTCAGCGTGACGCCTCTGAACGCATCGTAGGCAATGCTTGCGGGCTCGATCAGCGCCCCCTCATCCATCGAAAGATTGTCGGGCAGATGGAACACGTGCCGTTCGGGCATCTGCATATACTCGGCGTAGCAGCCGTCCCAGCAGTTAACCGTTCCCACCGACCAAGTCGAGGGACAGCTCATATAATCCTTTCTTTTGCATGCCTCGCAAACTCCGCACGTCACAAAATTGTCGGCGTAAACGCGATCACCAACCTTAAAATCCTTTACGTCAGGTCCCACCGATTCAACAATGCCCGCCCACTCGTGACCAAAGCGGCAGGGATATTTGATTTCGCCCGAGCGAATGAAGCTGCTCTCTCCCGTGTAGATCGATTGGTCGGTGGCGCACACACCCGTGCGGCAAACCTTGGCAACAATCATATCCCCCGTGGCAAGGGGCTTGGGCACGGTTTCCATACGGGCGTCGCGAGGGCCGTATACCGTAATTGCTTTCATAGTTTCTTTGCTCATATTGGTTCTCCTTTCTTTTTATCATTTGGTTTTGATTCCTGAATCGAAATTGCGATACGGAACCTGAAGGTTGAGGTTGCGGGAATCTGCGAGGAATAACCCTTTTGTGCCGCCTTGTCGGGGGCATCAAAGGGAGCTGTACAGGGTTCGGGGGCAAGATTGTAAATGCCTTGAAATTCTCCGTTGTTGAGCCATACGCCGAGATAAGGAAGCTTGGACTCATCAAAACGGAAGAAAAGCTCTCTGCCGCTTGCGTAGCGAACACCAAAGAAGCCCTCGGGCATGGGATCAAGATAATAAAATTTGTATGCCGCTCCCGTGTTGGGAGCAAAGCCCGTCAACGTATCGCGCGGAAGCGTATCGTGTGCGTATCCGTCGGTGGAGAAAACCATTTCGATCGGATCGTTCCCGCCAAACGGGGTCAAGAGGCGCATCCCGTCCTCACCCTTGAGCATAACGTGTCCTGCCCAGATAAAATCAAATGGCTTGTCTCCCTCGTTGGTAATCGCATAGTCAACCGCGATCGTACCATCAGAGGCGGGTACTACTGTTTTTTGATAATGAATCGGAAAGAGTCGGGAGTGAGCAGAAAGAATCAGCTTATTCTCCTCAATGCTCGCCTCGTACGGCAAGCGACAGCACTCCCCATGATCGGGATAAGTAATTCCCTTATATGCCCCTGCCTCGGGAGTATAGGGGTCGATGGTTGGGAACATATCGTCAAAGGCGCTGCATTCGGAGTCAACGTAGCTTCCGTCAACAGTCAAAGCCCGATAAGATTCGCCATCTCGTGTCAAGAGAAGCTCGCGATTGGTTGAGAGGTCGATCAAGGATGCCATTTTTGCGCCGTCCTTGGGCAAAAAGGTCGCACGAAGCGCATCACTTTCGACTACAATAGCCTCTCTGTTCTTATAGTCTGCGCGCGCGATCATGCCAGCACCTTCAGCTCACCCTGACGCATCAGCAGGTAGGGAATCTCGGGGCAAATCGCCTCAATCTCGGTCATAAAATCGAAGGGACTTCCGAAATGCTGCGCGAAATTCCAATAGTGACAGGGCACAGCAAGCTTCGGTGCGAGTGCCTTGACCACACGAGCCGCCTCGGATGCGTTCAGATTGCCAAACGCTCCGTTAATGGGAAGGATCAGGAGATCCACGCCTTGAATTTTTTCATCGTCCAGCCAATCGGGGCGGTACGCGGTATCCCCCATCATGTAAATCCGTTTGCCTGCCACCTCAAACAGAAGTCCGATTGCGTGAGGCGTGTCGGCACCGTGATCGCAACGAATGGCGGTCAGCTTGACACTTCCAAGGTGTGCCGTGTCTCCCACTGACAAAAAGCTGAGATTTTCCTTAATACCCAAACGCTCGCACTCTGCCGCGGTGTCTTTCGCACCGACAAACTTGGTCGTTTCGTTGGCAAGCAGGAGCGGCACGCTGTCGGGGTCAAAATGATCGAAATGCGCATGAGACGCTACGAGATAATCGAAGATCAACTCGTCCGCACCGAGAATGTGGGGCATCAGACGCTTGAAGCCAAAATATCGCTCACAGCAATCCGAAAGATACGGGTCAACAGCGATCAGCTCTCCCTCGTGCGTTTTGAGCACAAATCCCGCC
>JAZSKO010000187.1:0-6841 GCA_045534875.1 Eubacteriales bacterium
CTCTGGGGTGGGGGGAAATGATGATCGCATTTCGCGTTTTGATGGCGAGCAGACACTTAAAGATCGCCGTTGACGTGGGGTTGGTGGTGGGGATAACAGCCGCGATCACGCCGATCGGCTCTGCGATGCGCTTGATGCCGTATGCCGTGTCCATCCCGGTAAGGCCACAGGTCTTGGTGTCCTTATAGGCGTTGTAGATATACTCCGCGGCATAGTGATTTTTGATGACCTTATCCTCCACGATGCCCATTCCGGTCTCCTCCACCGCCATTTTGGCGAGGGGGATTCTGGCGCGGTCAGCGGCAGATGCGGCCGCAAGGAAGATCTTATCTACCTGCTCCTGCGTGTAGGTTGCGAACTCTTTTTGCGCCAAACGGGTGCGCTTGATCGCCGCCTCCAACGTCTCCACGCTGTCCACAATGGGGTAAACCTTGGTTTCCATTTCGTTTCCTCCGAATCTTCTCTTTCCAGTTTCTCTTGTGGTCTCTTTTCTGGGGGTCAGCCGTTTCTCGTCTTCATGATAAAAAAATATGGAAGGGATTTTTCTCCTTTTTCAAAGAAATCGGCTTTGTGTGTCCATTATATCACAATCAATTTTCTCTGTCAATGCATTTTTTCAATATTGTGAAAAAATTATCATTTGCAACAAAAAGCAAGGCAAATGTGCATTTCTATCGTTCAATTTTACTTTTTTGAACAGGAAAAGACCGCCTTTCGTGCCATAAATGGGACGAAGACGGTCTTTTTTCTTAGGATTTGGCTCTGTCGAAATGCCACCACAGAAGCGCACACGGCAGAATGGCGACAGCGAACGGGATGGCATAGAAGAAAGCAACATAGGCGGGAAACGAGGTTTCATGATGGGCGACGGCGCTTTGCATACAACCGTACTGGTAGCCAACGACGAACAGCCCGACACAGAGCAAAAGCTGTGTCAAGACGGCAAACATAAGCGACAGGCGCTTACGTTTCTCTGTTTTCTTTATGGTTTGCTTCATCGGCTTCTCCTTTCCATGGTGTTTTTTACAAGGATCCCTACGCCAAGACCGGCCAGCAAAAGGCATACGATCAAAAGGATGGCTCTGCCGTCCAATGTGACGGTCGAGGAGGCGGCGATCTGCTCGGAGACCGAGGGCTTTGCCACAAGAAGGATGGCAAACAGGATCGCGCCCACCGCTCCCATGGCGGAAAGCGCCCAGCCAAGCCGGATCGGCAGACGACGATGGGGTGTTGACGAGGGATTGGTCTTGCGCGGCGTGTCTTCCCTTTCCAAGCCGAGCAGAGCGTCGAGCGAAACGCCGTAAAAGGCCGCCAACGCGATGAGGCGTTCGCTTTCGGGCATCGCCGCTCCACTCTCCCATTTGGAAACGGCTTGTCGCGATACCCCTAACGCCTCGGCAAGCTGCTCCTGCGAAAGACCTTTTTCCCGTCGCAGGGTGTATAATCGTTCGGATACTGTCATGGTAAGTCCTCCTTTCCCATACAGAATACCACGGACGAGCGGGATTGTCAACCCACTTGCCCTTACAAATTGTCAACTCACGGTTGCTTTTTTATTTGGAGGGAAGCATCACTCCAATGCCCTGCGTCGATTGAGGGATTCCACGCGCTCTCCGTTTTGTTGGATCTGCTGCTTCCAGCTACTCTCCGCCGCGATGCGGTAGATCGCTCTTGGGATCCCCACCGAGGCATAGCGATGCGCGATCGCCTCCTCTTGCCAAGGCGCTTCGGGCGAAAGTCGCTCGCCAAGCTCTCGCAAAACGCGACGGATCGGTCGCTTTGCCATCTCGGTAACGCCCAATCGGCGGCAAGGAGGATATTGCTCCATGGCGACCAGAGCCGTGACCGCTCCGACTCCACAGCCTCCGCTCCACGACACCCCTGCCGAGAGGCAGGCATTTTGCAAGACATCCAAGGCGTGGCGGCATTGATGCCCCTCATAAAACCCGCAGTTGACGATCCCGCACACGCGACGGTAGGGCTTTTCGCGCATCAACGGATGCAATTCCTCCAACAGACGAAGCAGATGCGACGGAAGTCCGTCCACGTAAAGTCCCACCGAGAACACCCATACCTCTGCCTCGGAAAGAAGGAGCCGCTCCCGTTCTCCGAGCGCATCCGTGTGCAATCCGACCCAAGCGCTCTCGCTCCGCTTGTCGGTGTAGGGCGCAAGCTCGCGCAACAGATATCCACTCACGCTCCCCTTTTTCTTGGGGCTGGCGTCGATCAGGGCAATTCTCATAGGGCGATCCCCTCCACTTCCCTCGCGTCGGCAAAAAAGCGGAGCGTGTCTACTCGCGCACGAAGATTTTTGGCGTTTGCTTGGAGCATTCCCTCTGCCGTTTTTCGCTCACGCTCCGAGGGGAGCCCTCCCTCGCCGTACAGATATGCGTGAATGGTCAAGTGGTTGTCGTAGCGCATTCGGTGGTGCATCTCTCCGTGACGGATGACGAAATTGGGATGCACGTAGGAGATCCCGCGATCCAGCACGTTCTTGACGTAGGGCGAAAGACTTCCAAAGACGCATCGGCTCACAAGGATCAATTCCCGACTGCCTCCCAGCAAGCCCCCAACGCCCTCATAGCCATCGTGAATGACGCATTCGCCCGGTGTTTTCACCCAGCATCCAAAGCACCCGACACAGGGATGGATGGGGCGTGTGGGATCGAGACGGGTATGCGCTCCCGTTACCGTAATCAACTGCGTTGTCAGATCGGTGATAACCAGCTTCATGTTTCATTCCTTTCTTTTTCCACTTTTCACAATCTGTGGTTGCCGGTTATGAGTATATCCACCTTCGCGCGTGTTTACCGCCTTTCTCTCCCTTATTTTCTCATAAAAAAAGACAGATCGCAAGCAGAACCTGCATCCTGTCCCCAAGCCGCGCAAAACGAGAAGTGACCCCTGACCATGGTTGTAAGCCCACGATCAAGGGTCACTTCTGTTCACTCTTAGTATCTAACATCCTTTGTTATCCTCTCTTTCTATTGTCTACCTTTTGCCCTTCCTTGCGTAACGATCCAAACACACTTTTTTTCCTGTTCTTTAACAAGAACTCCCTTTGTTTTCTATCCGCATCGAATCTGCAAAAGGCGAATCTCTGGACACCTCGGCAAAGGCTCTCGATCGGCTCCGTCCCCTCTCGTCTTACAACGCCTTTCGTGTTTTTCGTACACGGAAGGGGGGCTTAGCGGTTCTTCCTCGACGCGCCGCGTCGCCCGCTGTTTCTCCCTCGGATTGGATCGATCCCTTTCTTCAAGCATTGTCAAGCCTGTTCACCGACGTCCTATGCTTGGTGGTTCATTGGACCGTACCTCCTTTTCTTTTCACCCATAGTATATCACATTTTTTCGGCTTTTGCAATAGGCAATTTGTAAAAACTTCACAATTATTTTTTGTGTAAAACATAGAAAGTTGCACTTTATGACAATTTTTACTTTACAAACCATACAATCTGTGGTATAATTAGAGATGGTGGTGCGAAAAAATACGCATCCGTGGGTCGTTCTTGCCTTGCAAGACAGCCTACGGATGCGTGTTTTTTATTTTGATTCCTTGATGACCAGACATTCGGTGATGCCGTAATAGGTGAAACGCGCTAGCACCTCGTTATCAATTTCCTCGCCCGATACCGCGATCGGCACGGCGGGGGGACAGGCGACAGTGGCCGTGGCAAGGATGCGACCGAGACATTCGCCGATCAGCTTTCTCTCACTTGGTGAAAGCATGGCCTCTCGCGGCGACAGTCTTTTCTTTGGAAGATGGATCGACGGCGCGTCCGACGGCAGAGACGATCGCTTCGGGATGGCTTGCAGAGCCGTCTCCAAGCGGCCGAGATCCGATTGAGTGAGAGCGGGCGTGAGCATCAGGACCACGAAATCGGGGTCGGCAAATTCGCACTCGATCCCTCTCTCCCGCAGGCTCTCGGCAAGCGTCTCGCCTCGGTAGCCGTAGGGCTTCGCTTGCAGGGTGATCTTCAAGGGTTCGTCTCCTTGCAGGGTGTAGCCCATATCCGTAAGTCTGCATTTGAGCGATTCGATCCTCGGAAGGAAGGCTTGCAACCGCATTGGATAGTCGGTATGCAGGCTCGGATTGAGGACATCCAAGGATTGCAGGAGCAGATAGGAGGGGCTGGTAGACCCAAAGAGCGCCATGGCGGTCTTTGCCTGCTCCGCGATCCCCTTGGGGATGCGGCTTGACAGATGAAGGTAGGCGCACCCTGTCAGAGCCGAGAGTGTTTTGTGCGCCGAGGCGCAACAGAGATCGGCCCCCAGATCCATCGGATGGAGCGACTGCGACAGAAACCGCAAATACGCGCCGTGGGCGGCGTCTACAAGCAACAACACGCCATAGCGATGGCAGACGCTTGCGATGCCCTCTATATCGGTCATCGTTCCGAGATAGTCGGGAGAGGTGAGATAGACCGCCGTGGGAAGCTCCTTGGCATCCCTCAATCGACCTTCCAGCTCCTGCGGCGTGATGGTCGCCGAAAGGTAGGAATTCTTCTCTCCGCCGATCAACCACTCCACACGCAGATCCAAGAGGCAAACACCGAACAGAAAGCTCTTATGCGCGTTTCGGCACGCCCAGATGCAGGGCTCTTTCCCCTGCTCCTTGGCGTACAGGACCGTCAAATAGAGCATGGCGCGCAGGCAGAGTGAGGCACCCTCGGTAGAATACAGCGTTTGACAACCGAACACGCGCGAGGCATTCGCCTCGCTCTCGGCGATCACGCCGCTCGCTTCGTACAGGCTGTCCGCGCCCTTTATCTCGGTGATGTCCCAAGACTCCACGCCCAAAGCACCCTCGCCCTTGTGTCCCGGCATATGCAGGCGCAAGGGGTCGGAGGCGGCATAGCCTCGAACAAACTCATGGATCGGCGTTTTCATGATCCGTTTTTCTTCAAGGTACGCACGATCTGCAACAGGATCGCGCACTCCATGCGCTTACGGAACAAGTCACAGCCGTACTTGTAAACGCCTTTGACCGAGCCTGTGGCATGGTAGGCGTTGGCGGCACAACCACCCGAGCAATAGAGCTTTGCCCAGCAGTCGCGGCAATCCTCTCTGGCGTAGACGTTGCAGGAGGCAAACTCCTGTTGCGCCTCCAAATTGGTAACGCCGTTCCAGACATCGCCCAAGCGGAAGGCCTCCTCGCCAACGAACTGGTGGCAGGGATAGAGATCACCCCAAGGCGTGACCGCCATATACTCGGTTCCCGATCCGCATCCCGAGATGCGCTTATAGATGCAAGGGCCTCCCGTGAGGTCGATCATATAATGATAGAAGGTAAAGGGCTTGCCCTCCTCGTCGCGACGGAGCATCAGCTCGGTGAGCTTTTCGTACTGCTCCAAAACGATGGGCAGATCCTCCTCGGTCAGCTCCGAGGGATCTCCCGGCGCCGAGACGACCGGCTCCATGCTCAATTCCGTAAAGCCCAGCTCCAGCATCTGCTCGATGTCCTTCAAAAAGTCGGGGTTGGCGTGAGTGAAGGTGCCGCGCATATAGTAATCCTTGCCGCCGCGCGCCTCCACAAGACGTTGGAATTTGGGAACGATCCGCTCCCAGCTTCCCTTTCCCGCATAATCCACGCGAAAACGGTCGTGGATCTCGCGTCTGCCGTCAAGACTCAGCACCACGTTGCTGCACTCCCGATTGGCGAAGTCGATCACGTCATCGTCGATGAGCATGCCGTTCGTGGTAAGAGTAAAGCGGAAATTCTTGTTGTGCGCCTTCTCGATGCTTCTGGCGTAGGCCACCAGATCCTTCACGACCTGAAAATTCATCAGGGGCTCGCCTCCGAAGAAATCGACCTCCAGATTGCGGCGGCTTCCCGAATTGGCAACGAGGAAATCCAACGCCTGCTTTCCCACCTCAAAGGACATGACCGCGCGGTCGCCATGGTACTTTCCCTGACTGGCAAAGCAGTAGGAGCAGTTGAGGTTACAGGTGTGGGCAACGTGGAGACAGAGTGCCTTGACAACGCCCGCCGTTTTCTCCTTGAGGCGCGAGGCCATGCCCTCGAAGGAATCGGGAGCAAAGAGCTTGCCGCTCTCTTTGAGAGCCGTGACCTGCTCATAGCACTCCGCCAGATCCTCGGGGGTGATATCGTCCCTGTTCGCAAATTTCACCTTCAAGCCGTCAAGGATCTCCTCGCGGCTCTTGGATTCGTATTCGGTGATGATGGCGTAGGCGACCTCGTCCACCACGTGAACCCCGCCCGAGCAGGAATCCAGCACGATGTTATAGCCGCCAAGCTGATATGGATGTATCATAAATCAAACTCCTTTTTTACAGGAAAAATGCCGCCGGATCGGCGGCATTTTTCATTGGGGAAAGCGATTACTTGCTCTCCTTGTTCTCGCACTGCTGGTTTGCGATTCCGCAGCTGGTCTTGCAAGCGGACTGGCAAGAGGTCTGGCACTCGCCGCATCCACCGTTCTGTGCGCTCTCGCAAAGGTTGCGCGTTTCAATGGTCACGATATGTTTCATTTCAATACCCTCCCAAGTGTTAAGATTATCTCATTATAGCACACCTTCCCGAAAAAGTCAACTGCTTTTCAAAGATTTTTCCCTCTCGAATTTCTATTTCTCATTTTTTCACATTTTTGAAGGCTTCCTTTGGTCATTTTTTTTGCAGGAAAGCGAATAGGAACTTTCATGATTATCTTGACATTTCCTTCAAAAAGGTATATAATATTACCGTAAAATTTTTAGCTGACCGTTTTCGTATGCGGATCGGTCCGCCTGAGAGGGGATTTTTGAACAGTATGGAAAAGAGAGAACGCAAAGTTGGAACGGTAAGTCGGAGGCCAAGCGGTCTTAGGAAGACAAAAGCTCCT
>JAZSKO010000023.1:0-4257 GCA_045534875.1 Eubacteriales bacterium
TCGTATGTGCTAAACTATTATTGTCTATGGTCACCTTTTTCATAGATAAATCCTCCAAATATACTTTTTAGTTTCGACTGGCAGGTCTTTTCTATTATAGCATATTTGGAGGATTTCTTCTCACCGGTTAACCTCTTTTGATCCCCGCCACTATGGCGGGGTTTTCGTGATACAAAAAGAAAAGCCGATACCGATGGCATCGGCTTTTCAGTGGCTTGCAGGATGGCGTGGAAGGGCTTACTTTCTCGCCTCGTCGATGCGTGCCTCGGCGGCTTCACGGCGGGCTTGCTTGGTTTTGTAGAGGGTCACGCGTTCAGGATCGCTTCACTGCGCGCCACGATCTCGTTGGCGTACTTTTTCTTGCGTGCGGTGAGCCATGCGCGGTGGATGGGATAGGTGAGCAGGGAGAGTAGAAGTCCCACTGCACCGATCACGATCCCCAAAAGCATCGGGTTGCCTGGGATGGAGAGGATCTTTGCGATATCGGTCATGATAAGGCTCATGCCGCATCCCATGATAACGGCGCTGATGCTTCCGAAAAGATAGGAAAAGACGGTGACGGGTCGCTTGACGCGGCGGTCGAGCGCGCGAAGCGCATCCAGCTCGGTAGGGGTCTGCTCGGTGTACTGTGCGCGGATTCTCTTTGCGGCGGTTTGTTCGGTTTGGTTCATGGTTCATTCCTCCTTGTTGTTTGCTTACGGGCATATTGTACGCCCTTGTTGTTTTTCTTTTTTTGCGATTCTGTTTGCGTTTTGTTAAACCTTTTTCTTTCTTTGCTTTTTTCGCGAACGGCGGGGGGTTGACATCGGAAAGGATTTGCTATATAATAGGAGGTAGATGACACCGGCACCGATGGTGTTGGTTTTGCGCGGAGGTATGAGATGAAGAAAGGCGGATGGTTGGCTCGTCGGATGCGGGGAGCTTGGGAATACAGTCGGGTGATCTGTCGCCTGCTGGCGATCTTTTGCTGGTGGAGCGCCCTTTCTCTGCTCCAAGGCGGCGACTTCAAGGAGCTTTCCTTCGGACAACAGGGAAATGCCTTCTCCCTTGTCCTGTTTCTTATAGTCGCCTTAAACGGCATCGTTCACCTGACCTGCCTGTCGGTGGTGTGCTACCCCTTCCATACCGATTCCTGCTTCCTATTGGGCGGTGCGACGGTTTGCGTTTGGTGCTGGCTGGTCAACGCGCCCACAGGTGTCAATGGGTCGCTGTTCTGGTTGGCGGTCTTCGCCGTTTACTCCCTGTTCGTCCTGTTCTTCCTGCAAAAGAACCGCGTTCGTCTCTCGCGTCTGCGTTTCTCCTATCGCGCCGCCTTCTTGGTGGTGGCGGCGGGGGCTGTGATCTCGTGCGTGGTGATCTCCACCATCACCTGCCTGCGCTATAAGACCTTTTCCTCTCCGAATTTCGACTTTGGTCTGTTCGTGAATATGTTTCACAATATGCGGGAGAGTGGGCTTCCGATGGTGACCTGCGAAAGGGATCATCTGCTGTCGCACTTCGCGGTCCACATCTCTCCCATCTACTATCTCCTGCTCCCCTTCTACGCCATCTTTCCCTCTCCCATGACCCTGCAAATCGGGCAGGCGGTGGCTCTTTTGCTCGGGGTGATCCCCGTGGTCCTTCTGGCAAAGCATTTCGGTCTTTCCCCGAAGGTGACGGCGGTGGTGGGACTTCTCTACGCCTTCTATCCCGCGCTTTCCACGGGTTGCTTCTATGATCTTCACGAAAACTGCTTCCTTCCCCTGTTCCTGCTTCTCACCTTCTATTTCTTTGAATCGCGCCGTCCCATTCCCATGTACCTCTCTGCCGTTTGCGTGCTGATGGTCAAGGAGGACGCCGCCATCTATCTGTTGTTCTTCGCGCTCTATCTCCTTCTCTCGCGTCGGAGCTACCTCCATGGAGGTATTCTTGCGGGGGTGTCGGTTGGCTGGTTCGCGCTTGCCCTTTCTCTGCTCAAAATCTATGGAGAGGGCGTGATGGACTATCGCTACGCCAATCTGATCCTCGACAGCAGCGACGGTCTTTTGGGGGCGATCAAAACCGCCTTCGCCAATCCCGGGTATCTTTTGACCCAGCTCTTTACCACGTCGGGAGGAACTTGGGATAAATTCCTCTACGTCTTGCAGATCCTGTTGCCGCTGGCTCTGCTCCCCTTCTGTACGCGCCGCGCCTCGCGCTGGCTGCTCTGCGCGCCGCTTTTGCTCAATCTGCTCACCAACTATATCTATCAATACGATCTCGGCTTTCAGTATCATTTCGGGGTCACGGCGTTTCTGTTTTATGCCACCCTGCTCAATCTCCGATCGCTCCCCGACCGCCCTCGCGCACGCGCACTTGGCATAGCGGTGGCGGCGACCCTGACGCTGTACGCCTTTTGCGTCGCTCCCTCCTTCAATGGCTATATCGCGCGTTGGCAGGAGCATAAGGATACCTACCGTCGCATGGAGGAGATTCTGGACACCATTCCCGAGGACGCCTCGGTGAACGCCTCCACCTTCCTGATCGCGCACATCGCCGACCGCGACGAGATCTACGAGATCACCTATCACAAAAACAAGCCCGACGTGGACTACGTTGTGATCGACAAGCGCTTTTCGGATTGGGAGGCCTCGGCAAAGCCCTATCTCGACCAAGGCTACACCACGGTGTTTTCCGAGCGCGGAACGGTGGCGATCTTGGCTCGTACGCCCATCCCGTCGGAGGGATCGATCGGTGGCGCTTAACTTCCCTTATATATAAAGGAATAAAAAAATTGGGACAATCCCAAAAAAATTGAAAAAAGCCCTTGACAAGAGGTGGAAACTGTGGTATAATGTCTCTACCTCTGCGAGAGGGCTTTTTCTTTGTGCGTTTTTTCGCGTACAAGGATCGATCGGAGCGATGCGCTCCTTCCGTCGGAAGGCGCTTCGATACTCTCGGGAGGGAGGTACACGGACCTTACCCGCAAAGCCTGTGGGCAACGTCAAATAATTTTTAATGGGAGGTGCCGCTAAATGGCTAATGATGCACGAGTCAGAGTCACTCTGGTTTGCCCCGAATGCAAGCGGAGAAACTACGACACAGTAAAAAACAAGAAAAATGACCCGGACAGATTGGAGCTCATGAAGTTCTGCAAGTTCTGCCGCAAGCACACGCTTCACAAAGAGTCGAAGTAAGCGGGAGGATGGACAATGAGTAAGGGAAAGAAAGCTTTGAGATGGGGTCTGCTCATTCTCACAATTCTGATCTACCTCGGTATTGCCGCAATTCCGTTTCTGAACAACGTTGAGACTGCCGATAAGACCGGCATTCTGAAGATCCTCACCGTTGGTGAGATGATCGTCCTCGGCGTGATGCTGGCAATCGCCATCGCTGTGGTGGTGATCTGCATCAAGAAGCGCGAGCGCGTTGCCGGATTCGTTCGGGAATACGAGAGCGAGGTCAAGAGAATCACTTGGTTCCCTTGGAAGGACACCAAGAAGAGCACCATCGTGGTTCTGATCGCAATGGTTGTGATCTCGGCTGTGATCAGCCTGCTGGATCTCGGCATTGCCGAGGGTCTGATCGCTTTCATCGGTATTTTCTGAGGCCGCTGAATTATGAGCGATATTAATGAAATGAACGTTGGTCCGAGATGGTATGTAGCGCACACCTACTCCGGATACGAAAACAAGGTAAAAGCAAATCTGGAAAAGATCATTGAGAACCGTGGCCTCGGCCATTTGATCTTCGACATCCGCATCCCGACTGAGGTGGTCATCGAGAAAAACGGCGACACCGAGAAGGAAGTGGAGATCAAGATCTTCCCCTGCTACGTGTATATCAAGATGGTCATGAACGAGGAAAGCTGGCACGCTGTGCGAAACATCACGGGCGTGACGGGCTTCGTCGGTCCCGGTTCCAGACCCACCCCCCTGACCGAGGAGGAGGTTGCGGCGCTCTCCATTGAGACGGCTCCGCAGATCAAGATCTCGTACGCGGTCGGCGATGAGGTGGAGATCATTGACGGTCTGTTCGAGGGATACCAAGGCGTGGTACAATCCATCTCCGAGGATCTGAAGAACGTGACGGTTCTGGTCAAGAGAGGTCACCGCGATATGCCGGTCGAGCTGGAGACAAGCTCCGTGAAGCTCGTGGCGCAAGGTTGACACAACCCGCAACCCATTCGGTTGCACCCGTGGGAGGAAGAAAATTTTGCAATCTTCCGCATCAAACCACATTTGGAGGATAAATTACTATGGCTAAAAAGATTTTAGGTTATATCAAGCTGCAGCTCCC
>JAZSKO010000104.1:0-7013 GCA_045534875.1 Eubacteriales bacterium
GGACAGATATGTACGAAGCTCAATTCGTAGGTCTTTCGGATCTCCTCCTCCACGCGGCAAAGATCGTACCGTCGCACGACGTGCGGAAAGGAAGCAGAGATCTCCACGATCTTCTGCTCCCTGTCAAATTGCAAGCGTATGCTATCCGACGGTGCGGACAGGATCCATCTGCGGTCTGCCTCCGAGGGATGATATTTCGAAAAAATTTCAATCAGATTCTTGCTCATAAAAGATTCCGTTCTGTTGCGATCATGCGGATCTCGGCGATCAGACGGTCGATCACCGCGTCCTCCGCAATTTTTTCCACGATCTGTCCCCGACGGAACAGAACCGCCTCTCCAATGCCGCCGGCGATGCCAACGTCGGCCTCACGCGCTTCTCCCGGTCCGTTGACAACGCACCCCATCAAGGCGACCTTAATGGGAAGCTCGTCCAGCCCCTCTGCCTTGGCTCGCTCCTCAAAGCGACGCACAAGCGGGATCAGGGCGATCTTGGTACGGGAGCAGGTGGGACAGCTTACAATATCCATACCGCACTGCCCGTCCACTCCAACGGCCTGCAAGATCTGCTTGGCCGCGCCGATCTCCTCCACAGGATCGTCGGTGAGCGACACACGCACCGTGTCTCCGATTCCCTGACATAAAAGCGCTCCAATGCCGATGGCGCTTTTGATGAGTCCCCGTTCCCCTCCGCCTGCCTCGGTGACACCGAGATGGAGCGGATAGGAGCAAGCCTCGGCCAAAAGGCGGTTGGCGGCGATCATATCGGGAACGGTGGATGCCTTGATCGAGACCGCGATACGGTCAAAATCGAAGCGCTCCAAGAGCGAGATATGGTAGAGCGCGCTCTCACAAAGCGCCTCGGGCGAGGGGGCTCCGTGCTTTTCCAGAATATGCTTTTCGAGAGATCCGCTGTTCACGCCGATGCGAATGGGGATATTGCGAGCGGAGCAGGCCTTGCAGACCGCGCGCACACGCTCGTCGTCTCCGATGTTTCCGGGATTGATGCGGATCTTATCGAAGCCAAGCTCGGCACAACGCAAGGCGATCTTATAGTCAAAGTGAATGTCTGCCACGATGGGAATGCGAACACCTGCCTCCTTGATGGCAAGGATGGTATCAGCCGCCTGCATGGTGGGGACCGAGATACGCACGATGTCACATCCGCGCGCCTCCATTTCCTTGATCTGTGCCACGGTTGCCGCGGCATCGCAGGTGTCGGTATTGGTCATGGATTGAATGGCAATGGGTGCCTTGCCTCCGATGTGGCAGGATCCAATGGCAAGCTCCTTTGCCTGTCTTCTGATGTCGTTATATATCATAGCGCGATCACGTCCTTTATTGAAATGAGAATGGCAAAGCCAAGCAGAATGACAAGACCTACAAAGTTGATGATCCCCTCTACCTTCGGGCTCACGGGCTTGCGGCGGATCGCCTCCACCACATAGAGGATCAGGTGTCCCCCGTCAAGCGCGGGAAATGGCAATAGATTCATGATGCCGAGATTGATCGAGATCATGGTGACCAGATCCAGAACGGTGAGCCATCCCGTTTTGGCCGCCTTGGTGATGACCTGCGTGATCCCGATCGGGCCGGACACCGCTTCCACGCCAAATCGTCCCGAAAAGAGACCTCCAAAGGTATCGAACACCATTTTTACGGTGGACACCGACTGCCAGAAAGCATGCTTGATGACCGTTCCAAAATGGAACTTCGCTTCCCTGTAAACACGGAAATCCTGCTGTCCAAACACCGCTCCCGACTCCTCATAGGAGGGGATAATGACGTTTTCCAGCACGACCTTCTCTCCATTTCGCAGGACGGTCAGCGTCATGGGGCGGTAGCCTTGGCTGGCGATCTCATAGGTCAACTCCCGCGCCGTGTGGACAGGGGTACGGTTGACACGGATCACCGTATCGTTGATCCGCAAGCCCGATCGTTCGCTGAGCGAATTGGTGAACCACTCGCCAAGCTCCTCCTCGGTCAGAGGAACATTTTCCAAGGTGACGTCAATGATGGCGTCCTTGCTTTCGTTGAGCCGCTCGACCGTGATCGAGTAAATGCCGTCCTCGTCTTGCGAAAGAGCCTCCTTGACCTGATCCAGAGAACGTGTCTCCTTCCCATTCACCGCCACGATGCAGTCACCTGTCAGAAATCCGTGATAACTCTCCTCGGCGGTGTACTCGACAAAGAAAGCCGCCACTTGATTGGAGCCGACCTGCGTCTCTCCCATCCCAAGCACCAGCACGATCATGAGCAAAAAGCCGAGCAAAAGGTTCATCACAGGGCCTGCGATCGAGATCAGGATGCGCTTCCAAACGCTTTGGTTGCAGTAGGCTTGCTTTGCAAGCTCGGGGTCAATGGGCTCGTTTTTCTCGGTACTTTCCGCATTTTCTCCGTCAGATTCGGTCTCTTGATCCACGTCGTTCAGGAAAAAGCCCTTCTTTTCCTCGTCCGGATCCTCACTGCTTCCCTGCACTGTCTCCATGCCGGATTCCCCCAGCATACTCACGAATCCTCCGATCGGGATCAGGCGGAGAGAGTACGCCGTTCCGCTCTTTTTGGAGCGAAACGAAAGGAGCTTCGGCCCCATTCCGATGGCAAACTCCAAGACCTTCACGCCGCAAAGACGGGCGACGATGAAGTGTCCCAGCTCGTGAATAAAGATCAGAACGCCGAATATAAAAATTGCCAGTAAAATGTGGAGAAAATTCAATGGGGTACCTCCCTTTCGGTTTGTGAGGCGGGTTCAACCTACTTTTTTTGTTGCCAATTCACGGGCAAGCGCGTCGAATCCAAAGATGGATTCCAGATCATGCGCGGCCGCCGCCTGCGCGGAAAGCGCCTCGACCGTTTCCTCCACCACGTCAAAGATCGCGCAAAAGCCGATCTTCCGATTCAAGAATGCGGCCACGGCGATCTCATTCGCCGCGTTGAGCGTGGCAGGAACCGCTCCCCCTCGGTGGATCGCATCCACCGCCAAGCGAAGCAAGGGGAAGGTTTCGGTATCGGGGCTTGCAAAGGTCATGCTTCCCATCCGTGTCAGGTCGAGTTGTGGGATCACGGCATCTGCCCGTTGCGGATGCGTGAGTGCATACTGCACGCAAAGCCGCATATCCGGCACAGAAAGCTGTGCGATCACGCTGTTATCACTATATTCGATCGCGGAGTGCATTATGCTTTCCCGATGCACCAAGACCTGAATGCGCTCGGGGGCAACGCCAAACAGATGCGCCGCCTCGATCACCTCAAATCCCTTGTTCATCAGAGTGGCGCTGTCGATGGTGATCTTTGCGCCCATGCTCCACGTGGGATGCGCCAAGGCTCGCTCCACGGTAATATCCCGAAGCTGTTCCTTGGTGTATCCGTAAAACGGTCCTCCCGACGCCGTCAGAAGAATCCGCTTGATCTCTTGTTTACTGCCCGACCGCAGGCATTGGAAAATGGCGCAATGCTCGCTGTCAACGGGCAGGATCTCAATTCCCTTTTCCGATGCCAGAGCCATCACGATCTCGCCCGCGCACACGAGGGACTCCTTGTTTGCCAGAGCCAGTCGCTTTCCTGCTTGCAGGGTGGCGAGCGTGGGACGAAGCCCTGCCTCTCCGATGACCGAATTGAGCACCACCTCGTCCTCGTCGTAGCTCTCTCCGATCATCTCGCAAACCCCATCCATCCCCGCATAGACGCGGATGGAGGTATCGGACAGGCGAAGCCTGAGATCCTTTGCCGCCGCCTCATCGGACATGGCGCAGGCGCGGACATGAAATTCTCTTGCCTGCTCCTCCACACGGGCGGCGTTCCGATTGGCGCAAAGCGCGTTGACCTGCGCTCCTGTTTGTCTGGCAACGTCGATGGCTTGCTCTCCAACGGAGCCGGTCGAGCCCAGCACCGTCATGGAGGGATAGCGTGTTCCTTCCTTCATAGTCAATCAAATCCTCTCAAAAAAGTTCAAAAACAGCGTCAGAGCGGTCAGGACCGTGGAGACGGCGATCACCGAATCAAAGCGATCCAGCATGCCTCCGTGTCCGGGAAAGAGCTTTCCGTAGTTCTTGATCCCGTAGGTTCTCTTGATGACCGACATACTCAGGTCTCCTATTTGCGCCACGACCGACGCAAACACGCCTCCCACAGCAAAGATCAAAAGGTTTGCCGTGATCGTTGGCTCGATCCGTTCGACGATCACGCCGAACAGCACCATAGCAAGCACGCAGAAAACGATCCCTCCGATGCTTCCCTCCACCGTTTTCTTGGGGCTGACGTCGGGGATGAGCTTATGCTTTCCACCGCGTCCCAGCAAAATGCCGCAAAAGTAAGCGAAAATGTCGGTGATCCATGCGCCCAAAAAGACGACAAGGTAAAGGAATTCGCCTCCGTCCACCCAATCGTGGACCAAGATGATCCCGTTAAAGCCGAACAGAATGTAGAGATTGGCGAAAAACGCCGTGGAGATCTGTTGGATCGTGTACTTTCCATGCGAAAAGACGGCGACCGCAAACAGATAGAGCATTCCCAAAATGATGGCGGCAAAGGCGATGGAGCGCACCAGCTCCTGCTCCGACATCAAAAAGCGGATGAGAAACGGGAATGCCACCGCCGCAAGATAGAAGGGTGCGGAGACCACCACCGACCGTTTGAGGCCAAGGCAGGAAAGCATTTCAAATACGGCGATCACCGAGCAAACAGCCACGGCCACCGGAAACAGCGGATAGTCGGAAAGGATCAAAATGGGGATCAGAATACAAACCGCCACCACCGCCGTGATGATTCTTTGTTTCATAATGGCAAGGTTTCCTTTCTAAATCGGCTCAAACGCCACCAAAGCGACGCTTTCTGCCGTAAAACGCGCGAATGGCTCGGTCGACCTCCTCGGAGGAGAAATCCGGCCAGAGCACATCTGTGAAATAATACTCCGCGTAGGCCGATTGCCAAAGAAGAAAATTGGAGCTTCGCAGGTCGCCTCCCGTTCGTACGATCAGGTCGGGATCGGGGCATTCCTGCGTATAGAGCGAGCGACCGATGTCCTCCTCGGTGATCTCGGTCTTCCCCTCACGGATCAAGCGATTGCAGGCGTTGACGATCTCCTCCCTGCCACCGTAGTTGACGGCGATGTTCAAAAGAAAGGGCTTGTGCGCCGTACGGCTCTCGATCCTCGCCATCTTTTCCTGCAATTCGGGCGGAAAGACCGACAAATTGCCAATGAAGCGGAAATGCACGTTATCGTCCATCATTTCCTCGAAGCATTCCTCAATGTACTCGTCAAAGAGCTTCATGATGGCGTCCACTTCCTTTTTCGGACGTCTCCAATTCTCGGTCGAGAAGGCATAGACGGTCATGTATTTCAGACCGATCTTCTCGCAGTAGCGTCCCACCTTTTTGAAGTTTGCCGCGCCATAGGTGTGTCCAACCTCTCTGGGCATTCCTCTCTTGGTTGCCCAACGGCCGTTTCCGTCCATGATGAAGGCGATGTGCTGTAAACGCTCGTCAACCTGCACCGCCTCCTCGGCTTCCCTCTTTGCTTTCTTTTTCCAAAACATAACGTAGTCCCTCCAATAGCTGGGCTGTCACATCGGTTTCCCCTGCGACAGCCCATTCTGTAAAGGTCAGATCTGCATGATCTCTTTTTCTTTTTTCGCCGAGATGGCATCCACCTGCTTGATGTAGGTATCGGTGATGTCCTGAATCGCCTTTTCGCCTGCCTTCTGCTCGTCCTCGGTCATCTCTCCGTCCTTTTTCAGCTTCTTGATCTCGTCGTTGGCGTCTCTGCGGATGTTGCGGATGGCAACTCTTGCGTCCTCTGCCATTTTCAGGATCTGCTTTGCCAGCGTCTTACGGTGCTCCTCGGTGAGCTGGGGGAAGATCAGGCGGATCACGGTTCCGTCATCGGCAGGAGTGATTCCAACATCCGACGCGAGGATCGCCTTCACCATAGCTTTCAGAGTGGAGCGGTCATAGGGGGTGATGGTCAGGGTCTTGGGATCGGTAACCGATACGGATGCCATATCCACGATACGGGTGGGCGCTCCGTAGTAATCGAAGGTCACCTTCGAGATAACAGCGCTGTTTGCTTGGCTTGCGCGGATGGTGGAGAGGTTGCTCTCGAATGCGGCAACGCTCTTTTGCATTCTTTCCTCAGTGGGCTTGGTGTTGAATTTCATGATGCTTTATCCTTTCTGTATGTGAAAATTCGATTTTTTACAAGTCAGTTATGGATCTCGGTCCCCACCGCTTCTCCCATCACGGCGCGGTAGATGTTTTCGGGATCGGCCAAGCCAAAGGCGTAGCCGTTGATACCGTTGTCCATGCAGAAGATGGCAGAGGACATATCCAAGGCGCGGAGGTTCTCATCCAAGATCTGACGGTAGGTCACCTCGGTGTAACGGATGGCGTTTTTATCGACGTTCGGATCGGCGCTGTAAATAGCATCCACGTTCTTTGCCATGAGAACACAGTCTGCCTTGATCTCGGCGGCGCGAAGGACAGCCGCGGTATCGGTTGAGAAGAAGGGCGCGCCCAAGCCTCCTCCGAAAATGACCACCTTTCCTGCCTCCAAGGCCTCGATCGCGGCGCGGTCGCTATACGTATCCGCAAAGGCATTCATCTCCACGGCCGACAGCACCACCGCGTCCATACCTTCTCGGATGAACACATCCTGCAAGGCGATGGAATTGATGACGGTCGCCAGCATTCCCATGTGGTCGGCGCGGCAACGGTCCATGCCGGTTCCCTGCCGTCCTCTCCAAATATTTCCTGCCCCCACGATCACGGCAACCTGCACGCCTGCGTCCACGCATCGGCGCACCTGCTTGGCAACCTTCGGAAGGAAATCAAAATCCAAGATGCCGCCCTTGTCGCTTGCCATCGCCTCGCCGGACAACTTGAGTAAAACGCGTTGATATTTCGGTTTGTTCATGCCCTTATCCTCTCTTCGTCTGGTATTGTCTATATTCCCTTTTATTTTACTACAAAACCTCGATTTTGTAAACACCTATTTTGTAAATAAATTCAATTTCTACA
>JAZSKO010000073.1:0-16059 GCA_045534875.1 Eubacteriales bacterium
GGTGACGACGGCAAGCGCTTCGCAGAAGGTCTGGTAATCCTCGTTTACGCAGGTAATGGTTTCATTGCCTGCCAGACCGTTTGCCATGACGGTCAGGGTATCGTTGGTGGAGGTGTCGCCGTCCACGGAAATCATGTTGAAGGAGGTCTGAACGTCTGCCTGAAGCGCCTTATTGAGCATTTCGGGAGAGATGGCGGCATCGGTGGTTACGAATACCAGCATGGTCGCCATGTTGGGGTGAATCATGCCCGAGCCCTTGGCGATGCCGCCCATGCGGCAGACCTTTCCGCCGATCTCGAAGGAGACGGCGATCTCCTTGACGCGTACGTCGGTGGTCATGATACCCTCGGCGGCGAGGAGAGAGTTGTTCTCGCCCAGCTCGGAAACGAGGGAGGGGATCCCGTTTTGAATGGGGGTGATGTCGAGGGGCTGACCGATCACGCCCGTGGAGGCAACGATCACGTCGTCGGCGGAGATCGAGAGCGCGTCTGCCAGCAGATCGCTCATGCGCTCGGCCACCTCAATGCCGTTTGCGTTGCAGGTGTTGGCGTTTCCGCTGTTGCAGATCACGGCCTGCGCCTGTCCGTTTTCCAGATGACGACGGGTGACGATCAGGGGAGCACCCTTGACGAGATTGGTGGTGTAAACGGCGGCCGCCGAGGCAGGGACGCGGCTGTAGATCAAGGACAGATCGCGCTTGCTCTTGTTCTTGCGGATGCCGCAATGGATGCCGGATGCCGTAAAGCCCTTCGCGGCGCAGATGCCGCCCTCGATGATGTTGATGTTGCTCATGTTCTATATCCTCCGAATTTGTTACGTGATGATGGGAGTCACAGGTCAAGCCCAAAGGCGGGATCAAGTCCCATGACCATGTTCAGGCATTCCAGAGCCGCGCCGGACGCGCCCTTGCCCAAATTGTCGTAGCGTGCCACCAGCAGGATGCGATCGGCATTGCCGGTGACCGTGATCTCCATGGAATCCTTGCCGGATTTCCCTGCGGCAGACAAAAAGCCGCTCTCGTCCATCGTTTCGCGATAGGTCACGATGGGGCCCGTGTAGGTTCTTCGATAGATGTTTTTCAGATCCTCCACGGTTACGTCTGCATTCAGCTGTGACGCGAACAGGGGGACCGTGACCTCCATGCCGCTGTAAAAGTCTGCCACGATCGGGCAGAAGATGGGGAAGGCGTCCAGCCCCGCAACAGCGCGCATCTCTCGGAGGTGCTTGTGCTCCTGCGCGATGCCGTACTGGCGAGGCGCGCCGAGCAGAGGATCGCGACCTTCGCCTTCGTATTCCGCGATCATCTTTTTTCCGCCGCCGCTGTACCCCGTGATGGAGTGGCAGGTAAGGCAGGTGTTGCGCGGAAGCAGACCGTTCTTTATCAGGGGGTGGACCAAGGCCAAAAAGCCGCTGGCGTGACAGCCGGGAACGGCGATCCGTTTGGCCGACCGAACCGCGGCCTCTCTCTCGGGGGAGAGCTCGGGGAAGCCGTACGTCCAATCGGGATGGGTACGATGGGCGGTGGAGGTATCCAAGATCACCGTGTTCGGGTTCTCCACCAGCTCCACAGCCTCCACGGCGGCGGCATCGGGCAGGCAGAGGAAGGCAATGTCGGCCTCATTGAGCGCGCGTCTGCGCGCCTCGCGGTCCTTTCTCTCCTCCTCGCTCAATGTCAGCAGGCGGATATCCGTCCTTGTTTCCAATCGCTCATAGATCCGCAGGCCGGTCGTACCTGCTTTTCCGTCAATAAAGATGGTTTTCATTCGTCAATCTCCGTTGGTCGGGCTTTGTCCCTTTTTTATCCTCCCTATTATATCACAACGTGAATATTTATGCAACCTTTTTTTTGATAACTTTTTCAATTTCGTATCTTTACCCAATAAAAAGGAAAAAAAGAGGCGATTCTTGTATGGTTTTTTCAACAAAAATGAATAATATTCACAAAACATGAATAAAACGGGCTTTATATACAGGTTTTCTGAAAAAGTATGTAAGGAAGAAAAAGAAAGGAACGAAAAAAACCGAAAAAGAATTGCCGCGAGGGCTTGACAAAGGCGAGGGATTGTGGTACAATTTATTGCGTTAAAGCGTTAAAGTATTTTGCAAAGAGAGGTCAACCATGGAAAAACTGCACACCAGTCGGGTCGATGAGCTGTTTCGAGCCATCCTGACGCTGGAAAGCGTGGAGGAATGCTACCGTTTTTTTGAGGATGCCTGCACCGTCAAGGAGATCTTGGAGATCGCACAGCGCTTCCAAACCGCGCGTATGCTCTCGAAGGGAGCGAACTACGCCGAGATCAATCGCGAAACGGGATGCAGCACCGCCACCATCAGCCGTGTCAGACGGTGCTTGGAATACGGAAACGGCGGCTATCGCACAGCGATCGAGCGCATGAACGAGTCCGAGGATGCCGACCGAGAGGGAGAGAGCTGAAATGGAAGAACGTCTGCTGAAAAATGAGGAAAGAGCCATTCTGGCTCTGCGCGCCTTCTACCGCGCACACGGCTATCTGCCCTATAAAATGAGCAAATTTGAGGAATACGACCTCTACGTTCGCAACAAGGAATTTCTCGTCAGCGATCGCATCATCACCTTCAACGACACCAGCGGAAAGCTCATGGCGCTCAAGCCGGACGTCACCCTTTCCATCATCAAGAACGGAGAGGACGCCGTGGGGGTCAAGCAGAAGGTCTATTATAATGAAAACGTCTACCGTGTCTCCGAAAGCACCCACCAGTTCAAGGAGATCATGCAGGCGGGGCTGGAATGCGTGGGAGACATCGACCTCTACGATATTTACGAGACGGTCGCCCTCGCCGCAGGAAGCCTTGCTCTGATCTCCGACCGATTCGTGCTGGACGTGGCGCACATGGGCATCTTGGAGGCGTTCTTGGAGGAGATGGGAGCCGACGAGAGCCTTGGTCGAAGCATCACCGCCTGCATCGCGGCGAAAAACCGCCATGAACTGGTAGAGATCTGTCGGGCAAGAGGCGTGGCGGAGGAACAGATCGAGGATCTGTCGCGCTTTGTCGGTATCTACGGCGAGATGGAGCAGGTGCTTCCGAGACTCCTGCCGCTCTGCCGCACGCCCCGCGCCAAGGAGGCCTACGACCAACTGGCAAGCCTTGCGGAGCTGCTGAAAAGCACCCCGTACGCCAACCGCATTCGCTTCGATTTTTCGATCGTCAATGATCATAATTACTACAACGGTATCGTTTTCCGAGGCTTCTTGGAGGGGATCTGCCAGCGCGTCCTCTCGGGTGGACAGTACGACACGCTCCTGCGCCGCATGGGACGAAAGGGCGGCGCGATCGGCTTTGCCCTCTACCTCGATCTGTTGGAGGAGCTGGAAACCGAGGGAGACGGCTACGACGTCGACGTTTTGGTCCTGTATGATGACGAGACCCCTCGCGCCGAGCTGGCGGCCACGGTCGATGCCTTGGTGGCAGAGGGAAAGAGCGTGAGCGCGCAGAAGGCGATCCCCGAAAAGCTGCGCTACCGAGCCGTCAGCGACCAAAGAAAAGGAGGCGCGAGATGATCCACGTTGCATTGCCAAAGGGAAGGCTGGGAGAGAAGGTCTACGCCATGTTTGAGGCGGCAGGCTACGAATGTCCCTCCATCCGTGAGAATAACCGCAAGCTGATCTTTGAGAACCCCGAGAAGGGCATCTGCTACTTCTGGGTGAAGCCCTCGGACGTTTCGATCTACGTCGAGCGCGGAGCGGCAGACATCGGCGTTGCGGGCAAGGATATCTTATTGGAATATGAGCCCGACGTCTTTGAGCTGTTGGATATGGAGATCGGCAAATGCCGCATGGCGGTTGCCGCCAAGAAGGGCTTTTTCGACACGGGTGAGCGCACCTTGAAGGTGGCCACCAAGTTTCAGAACATCGCGCGGCAGTTCTACGCGAGCCAATGCCGCGACATTGATATCATCAAGCTCAACGGCTCGATCGAGCTTGCCCCCATTTTGGGACTTTCGGACGTGATCGTGGACATCGTGGAAACCGGTACCACCCTGCGGGAGAATGATCTGGAGGTGATGGAGACGGTGGTTCCCATCAGCGCGCGCCTCATTGCAAACAAGGCGGCCTTCCGCTTCCGCACGGCCGAGATCGAAGCCATCATTGAAAACGTAAAAGCACAGGTAAAGAAGCATGATTAAGATTTATTCCTACGGCGAGGTCGCAAACAGCGAGATCTTCGCCAGAGACAACATCGCGGCAGGGGTGGAGGACACCGTGCGCGCGATCATCGCAGACGTCAGAGCAAACGGCGATCAGGCCCTCTACGCCTACGCAAAAAAGTTTGATAAGGCAGACCTTGCCTCTTTGGAGGTCAGCGAGGAGGAGATCGACCGCGCCGTGGCATCGGTCGAGCCGCAATTCTTGGAGATCCTGCGCGAGGCGGCCGAGAACATCCGCGCCTTCCACCAAAGACAGGTGCGTCAGAGCTTTGTTTCGGGCGGGGGAGACGGTGTCATCACGGGACAGAAGATCACCCCCATCGAGCGCGTGGGACTCTACGTTCCGGGCGGTACGGCGGCCTATCCCTCCACGGTACTTATGGATAGCATACCCGCCAAGATCGCGGGATGCGAGACAGTCGTCATGGTCACCCCTCCCGCCAAGGACGGAAGCGTGAACCCCGTCATTCTGGCGGCGGCTAAGATCGCAGGGGTCGACCGCATCTATAAGGTCGGCGGTGCGCAGGCCGTGGCGGCGTTGGCATACGGTACCGAGAGCATTCCCGCCGTGGATAAGATCGTCGGCCCCGGAAACGCCTATGTAGCCGAGGCAAAGAAGCAGGTGTTCGGTAAGGTCTCGATCGACATGATCGCAGGACCGAGCGAGATCTTGGTGGTGGCGGATTCCACCGCCGAGCCGCGCTTTGTGGCGGCTGACCTTCTCTCGCAGGCCGAGCACGACCGCATGGCGAGCGCGGTTCTGGTGTGCGACAGCATGGAGCTGGCCGAGGCCGTGAGCCGTGAGCTGGAAAGACAGATCCCCCTGCTTCCCAGAGCCGAGATCGCGCGTGAATCGATCGACCGAAACGGGAAGATCATCGTGGCAAGCGAGTTAACGGTCGCCATCGACATCGCCAACGAGATCGCCCCCGAGCATCTGGAGCTTTGCGTGGAGGCCCCCTTCGATTATCTCGACCGCGTCAAGCACGCAGGCTCGATCTTCATGGGCAAGTATTGCCCCGAGGCCTTGGGCGATTACTTCGCAGGCCCGAACCACACCCTCCCCACCAGCGGAACGGCTCGCTTCTCCTCGCCCTTGTCGGTGGATGATTTCGTCAAGAAGTCCCAGTTCACCTACTACACAAGGGAGGCCTTGGAGCGCGTGGCGGACAAGGTGGCCTACTTTGCGAGCAAGGAGGGGCTGGACGCGCACGCCAAGAGCGCGACCGTTCGGTTTGAGGAGCAGGCATGAGCGCGTATTTTACCGAGCGATTACAAAATCTCGTCCCCTACACGCCGGGGGAGCAGCCGCGGGATATGCAGTATATCAAGCTCAACACCAACGAGTCGCCCTTTCCGCCCTCAAAGAGGGTGCGTGAGGCGGTTCTGTGCGAGTGCGAGCGGTTACAGCTTTACTCCGATCCCGAGAGCCACCGTCTCACCGAGCAGATGGCCAAGACCTTCGGCGTCGCGCCCGATCAGATCATTCTGTCCAACGGCTCGGACGAGGTGCTCAACTTCGCCTTTCAGGCCTTTGCGGATGAGAAACGTCCCTTGGCCTTTCCCGACATCACCTACGGCTTCTATCCCGTTTTCGCCGCGCTCAACCGCATCCCCTATACCGAGATCCCCCTTACCGAGGATCTGACGGTAAATGTGGAGGATTACATCGGCATCGGCAAGACCGTGGTGCTGGCGAATCCAAACGCGCCAACGGGCATCTGCCTGCCGCTGTCCGACATCGAACGGATCTTGGAGAGCAACCCCGACACGGTGATGATCTTGGACGAGGCGTATGTCGATTTCGGAGCGGAAAGCGGCATTCGGCTGATCGAGAAGTACCCGAATCTGCTTGTGGTGGGAACCTTTTCCAAGTCTCGCTCCATGGCAGGTGCGCGGCTCGGATTCGGCATCGGAAGCCGCGAGCTGATCCGCGATCTGCACACGGTGCGCTATTCCACCAACCCCTATAACGTCAATCGCATGACCGAGGCGGCAGGGGTGGCGGCGCTGATCGACAACGACTACTACATGGAAAATTGCAAGACCGTGATGCGAAATCGCGAGATGACCAAGGCTTCCTTAGAGGAAATGGGCTTTACGGTCCTTTCGTCGAGCGCGAACTTTCTCTTTGCCAAGACCGAGCGGATCGAGGGAGAGGAGCTCTATCGGAAATTGAAGGAAAACGGCATTCTGGTCCGACATTTCAACAAGGAACGGATACGGGATTATAACCGCATCACCATTGGAACCGAGGAGCAGATGATGGCGCTGCTCGGCGCGATAAAACGGATATTGGAGGAACGAAACAGATGAGAAGCGCAGAGATCAAGCGCATAACGAAGGAGACCGACATCACCCTTCGCCTCGAGCTGGTCGGCGAGGGACGGTCGGATTGCCGTACGGGCTGTGGTTTTTTGGATCATATGCTCACCCTGTTTGCCAAGCACGGTCGGTTTGATCTGACCGTGGTCTGCAAGGGAGACACCGAGGTGGACGATCACCACACGGTCGAGGACATCGGCATCGCGCTGGGACAGGCGTTGGCTGAGGCGCTGGGCGACCGTCGCGGTGTTTGTCGGTATGGGGATATCACCCTTCCCATGGACGAGGCGCTCGTCCTTTCGGCGGTGGATCTTTCGGGCAGAGGCGGCTACTACGACGGGCTGGTCATCCCCACCGAGAAGGTCGGGACGTTTGACACCGAGCTGTGTCGGGAGTTCTTCATCGCGCTGGCGAGAGACGGCGGCATCACCCTGCACATCCGCAGTCTCGCAGGGCTGAATTCGCACCACGTCATCGAGGGCGCGTTCAAGGCGACCGCGCGCGCCTTGGCAAAGGCGGCGGCCATTGATCCGCGCTTTGCCGACGAGATCCCCTCCACGAAAGGAATGCTGGCATGATCGCGATTTTGGACTACGGAGTGGGAAATCTGTTCTCGCTCGTCTCCTCGCTCCGCATGATCGGAGCGGAGGCCATCGTCACGGGCGATGAGGCAACCATTCGTCGGGCGGATAAGCTGATCCTGCCGGGCGTGGGCGCGTTTGCCGACGCCGCCGCGAAGCTACGCGAGAGCGGACTGGGCGAGCTTCTTTGCCGCGAGGCCGAGGCGGGGAAGGATATTCTCGGCATTTGCCTCGGTATGCAGCTTTTGTTTGAGAAAAGCTACGAGTACGGAGAGCATACGGGACTGGGACTCTTGCGTGGACGCGTCGTTCCCATGGAGGGCGTGATCCCCGAGGAGTTGAAGATCCCGCACATCGGCTGGAATCCCTTGCACATCCAAAGGGAGCACCGTCTTTTGCGGAACGTCAAGGAGGGGGATTGCGTCTATTTCGTGCATTCCTACTACGCCACCGATTGTGAGGACAGCCTCCTCGCAACAGCCGAGTACGGACGCGAATTGACCGCGGCCGTGGGACGGGGCAACGTCATGGGCTGTCAGTTCCATCCCGAAAAGAGCGGAGCGGTGGGACTTCGGATCCTGCAAGCCTTCTGCGAGGGGGAGGGAAGCGTATGATCCTGTTTCCCGCGATCGACCTGTACGAGGGAAAAGCGGTGCGACTCTACAAGGGCGATTATGAGCATATGACGATATACAGCCACGATCCGCTATCGGTGGCGAAGGATTTTGAAAAAAAAGGAGCGACCCATATCCATATGGTGGATCTGGAGGGCGCGAAGGACGGTACGACCCCGAACCTCGCGGTGGTGCGAAGCATTGCCGAGGGGACGGGATTGTTCGTGGAGATCGGCGGAGGCATCCGAAGCATGGAGACCGTGCGCGCCTATCTGGAAGCAGGCGTCTCGCGCGTGATCCTCGGGACAGCGGCGCTGAACGACCGCGCCTTTCTGCAAGAGGCGCTCGACACCTACGGCGAGAGGATCGCCGTAGGAGCCGATGTACGCGACGGATGCATCGCGATCAAGGGCTGGCTCGAAACCTCAAAGACCACCTTGGAGGACTTTCTGTCGGATATGCAGGCGATGGGCGTGAAGACCGTGATCTGCACCGACATCTCGCGTGACGGCGCGATGCGAGGCACCAATCTGGAGCTTTACCGTCGCCTGTCGCAGCAATTCGGGATGCAGATCGTGGCATCGGGCGGCGTGAGCGATCTGTCCGACGTGCGCGAACTGCGTGAGATGGACCTCTACGGCGCGATCATCGGCAAGGCCTATTACACGGGAGCGATCTCCTTAGAGGAAGCAATCGAGGTGGCGAAATGATTACGAAACGCATCATCCCCTGTCTGGACGTTCGGAACGGACGGGTGGTAAAGGGAGTCAATTTTGAAGGGCTTTCGGACGTCTCCTCCCCCGTGGAGCTGGCGCGCTACTATTCCGAAAACGGAGCCGACGAGCTGGTGTTCTACGACATCACCGCCTCCTTCGAGGAACGAGCCCTGTTTACCGACATTTTGAAGCAGGTGGCAAGCACCATCTTCATTCCCCTCACGGTGGGAGGCGGCATCAACACGGTCGAGGATTTCGACCGCGTGCTCAAATGCGGAGCCGATAAGGTCAGCGTCAATTCGGGAGCGATCCGCGATCCCGAGCTGATCCGTCGGGCGGCGCAAAAGTACGGAAATCAATGCGTGGTGCTGTCAGCCGATGTCAAGCGCGTGGGAGGCGAATTCCGCGTGTTTGCCAAGGGAGGACGCGAGGACACGGGCATGGAGGCCATCGCTTGGATCCGCCGATGCGTGGAGCTGGGCGCGGGCGAGGTGGTGGTCAATTCCATCGACACCGACGGCGTGAAAAAGGGCTTCGACATTGAAATGCTCAAAGCGGTCACGGCGGCGGTGAACGTCCCTGTGATCGCGTCGGGAGGCGCGGGATCGGTGCAGGATTTTGTAGACCTGTTCCAAAAGATCCCCACCATCGACGCAGGCCTTGCGGCATCGGTCTTCCACTTTGGCGAGATCGCCATTCCCGACCTGAAGGCCGCGTTGCGGCAGGGCGGAATCCACGTGCGCTGAGCGCAAGAAGAAAGGACAAACAGAATGAATACCATAACCGTTGACCAACTGAAATTTGACGACAGGGGCCTGATCCCCGCGATCGTGGTGGACGCGATCACAAAGCAGGTGCTCACGCTGGCGTATATGAACCGCGAGAGCCTGCAAATTTCCATGGAGAAGGGGCTCACCTGCTTTTGGAGCCGTTCCCGCGAGGAGCTTTGGCTGAAAGGCGAGACCAGCGGAAACTACCAGCACATCGTTTCGATCACGGCCGATTGCGACCGCGACGCGCTTGTGGTGGTGGTGGAAAAGGACGGTCCCGCCTGCCACACGGGAAGCGAGAGCTGCTTTACCGCCGAGATCTACCAAAGCGACGACCGTCATGAATTCTCCCTGCAAGGGCTGTATGGTCTGTTGGAGGGCAGAAACAAGGAGCGTCCCGAGGGCTCCTACACCACCTATCTCTTTGAAAAGGGACTGGATAAGATCCTCAAAAAGGTGGGAGAGGAATGCACGGAGGTCATCATCGCAGGCAAGGCAGAGGACAAGAAGGAGACCATCTACGAGCTGGCCGATCTTGCCTACCACGCCATGGTGCTGATGGTGCAGATGGGCATTTCGGTGGAGGACGTTCACCGCGAGTTGGCTTCGAGACACATCATCGACCACAAGGTCAAGCAGGAAAAGATGACCGAGTGAGAATAGCAAAACGAAAAGACCGCCCTCACGCCAAAAGGCGTGAGGGCGGTCTTTTGAAAACGGGATCAATCCGTTTCGATCGCCGCCTGACGGGTGTTTACCGTATGGAAATAGGTCATGTCGAACTTCGGGCGACGGTCGTAGGTGTAAAGACCGTTCACCTCCTGCTCCACGTCGTAGAGCTGGGTGTAGCAGAAGCCGAACATATAGGGGTTGTCGAGCAGTGTGTCGGTCAAGCCCTTGTAGCGGTCAAGGAATTCCTGCTCGGTGGTCGGCGCGTTGCCGTATCCCCAAGCGTTGGTTTCGGTTTGATCCACGTCCCATTTGATGCCGCCGTATTCGCTCACGAAGAAGGGCTGACCCACGTGATAGACGCAAGCGGGATGCGTGTATTGCTCAGGGGAGCGAGTCTTGTGAAGGGCAATGATCTTCTCGGGCGTCAGATCCGTGTAGTTTTCCGAGAAGCGGATGGGATCCTGCATATAGTCATGGGTATCGAAGATATCCGACTCGATATGCACGCCGCCGCTGGTGTCGATGCAGGGACGGGTGGGGTCAAGACGCTTGGTCACGCGATAGATGCGCGTGAGCAGATCCTTGTAGTAGGTACGGTTGATGGGACGCCAGGTCTCGTTGAGAGGACACCAGCCCACGATCGAGGGATGGTTGTAGTCGCGCTCCAAGATTTCCTCCCACTCGGAAAGGAGGGGAAGCGCGGTGTTGGGATCGAGCTGATCGAGCCCCCAGCTTCCGAACTCACCCCAAACGAGGTAGCCCATGCGGTCGCAATGATACAAAAAGCGAGGCTCAAAGACCTTTTGGTGCAGGCGTGCGCCGTTGAAGCCGGCATCCAGCGAGATCTGAATGTCGCGGATCAAGGCCTCCTCCGAAGGAGCGGTGTAGATGCCGTCGGGATAGTAGCCCTGATCCAGCACCAGACGCTGGTAGACCGATTTTCCGTTGAGCAGGAAGCGATAGCCGTCGAAGGCCAGCTCGCGCATACCGAAATAGGAGGACACCGTGTCGTTCTCAAAGCGCAGGGTGAGGTCGTAGAGCCGCCCGTTGCCCGCCTCCCAGAGATGAAGCTCCGAAAGAGGAAGCGTGCCGTTGACATCTCCGCTCGGGGAGACAAGGAAGGAGGCGATGCCCACCGAGCGACCCTCGAAGAAGGCCTCGGCGGTCAGCGTACCGCGACCGCTGGTACGGGCTGATATGTGCAGGGCTTGGTTGGAAACGTCGGGGGTCAGACGGAAGCTCACCAGATGCGCGTCGGGCAGATGCTCAAGCCAAACCGTCTGCCAGATGCCCGTGACGCGGGTATAGAAGCAGCCGTAGGAATCGTAGCGATCCGATTGCTTTCCGTGACCGTAAAGCTGGCAACGCGTGTCATCCTCGGCGCAAACGCAAAGGCTGCTCACTCCGTCGGTGAGAAGGTCGGTAATATCGAGTGCGAAGGAGGCGTAGCCGCCAACGTGCGAGCCTGCGAGCTTACCGTTGATGTAGACGCGGGCGATCTGATCCACTGCGCCGAAATGGAGCAGGATGCGACCGTCCTGCCAATCCGAGGGGATCACAAGATCGCGGCGATACCACACGCAGTTCAGAAAATCGGGGTTTCCAACACCCGAAAGAGGACTTTCGGGGCAGAAGGGAACGGTGATGTGACCGTCGAGGTGCGCGCGGTCATAGAAGCGCTTTTCCAATCCGTTCTTGGCGGAATCGATCTCAAATTCCCATTCTCCGTTGAGGTTGAGCCATTGCGCGCGCTCGGCCTGCGGATAGGGATGTTCTGCTCTTGGAATCATGGTTGAGTCTCCTTTTATTTGTTCTTTCGTGCAAGTTTGTCAAGGTTACGTCCCGTCCGAGGGGGTATCGGTCGGCTTTAAGCTGTCGGCAAAGGCGGTGGCAAGACGGTCGCAACGCTCGTTGTAGGGGTGACCATCGTGTCCCTTCACCCAGACCAGCTCCACCTCGTGTCGCTCCATAAGGGCAAGCAAGCGTTCCCAAAGATCAACGTTCAGGGCGGGGGATTTGTCGGCCTTTCGCCAGCCGTTGCGTCGCCAGCTCTCCGCCCAACCGAGACGAAGCGCGTCCAGAACGTATTTGGAATCCGAGGTCAGGGTCACGGAGCAGGGCTCACGCAATGCGCTGAGCGCCTCGATCACGGCGGTCAGCTCCATGCGGTTGTTGGTGGTCTGCACCTCGCCGCCGCAAAGCTCGCGCTCCACGCCGCGATAGACCAAAACAGCCCCCCATCCCCCCACGCCGGGGTTTTTGCGGCATGCGCCGTCGGTGTAAATATCAACGTGTTTCATGGCTCTCCTCTCGATTTGGAGTTCACCAACAGTATAGCATATTTCCCCACTCGTTTCAAGAGCCATTGCATTTTTTTTGATGCAATTTCGGTCTTTTTTTCGGGAAAAAACAGGAAAATTTGAAAAAGGACTTGCATATAGGACACAATTCGTTTATAATAATAGGGTAAAGCCTTTTCCCCCTGCCTTGGTAGCCGAGGCAGAATAGGTTGAACCCGCCTGAAAACCTGAATTATCAGCGCTTTCGGCATTTTCCTCCCTTGCAGGGTGTAAACAAAACAGAACGGAGAAGACTATGTCAGCAGAAAAAAAGAAACGCAAGTGGCGGTTTGGCGACCGTCCCGACGGTTACAGGATCCGAACCATCAACCCCATGAACAAGTTTATGCCGTATGTCATGCCCCAGCGGTGTGACGCCTGCAATACCTATTCGGATATGTTCGACGTGACCAAGACCGATAAGTTTTGCAGAGAAAAGGTGAAGCAGGGAAAGACCAACTTTGGATTTTTGCATATCTTTCTCGCCGCCTACATCCGCGCGATCTCCCAACGTCCAGGAATCAACCGCTTTGTGAGCGGACAGAAGATCTACTCGCGTCACGGTATTCAGATCGTGATGACCGTGAAAAAGACGCTTTCGCTCGATTCGCCCGACACCTGCATCAAGGTGGAATTCTCCCCCGACGACACGGTGGATGAGGTCTACGAAAAGTTCAACGCGGTGGTTGCCGAGGTGCAGTCCCGTCCCGACGAGAAAAACTCTTTCGATAAGCTCAACAAGGTGCTCTCCCTCATTCCGGGGCTCCTTTGTCGCTGGACGGTCGGTTTTTTGAACTTTCTGGACTATTTCGGTCTGCTTCCCAAGAAGCTGCTCTGGCTCAGCCCCTTCCACGGCTCCATGATCATCACCAGCATGGGCTCGCTCGGTATTCGTCCCATCTACCACCACATCTATAACTTCGGAAACCTGCCGGTGTTCGTGGCATACGGCGGTCGCCGCTCGGTGGTCTGCTGTGATAAGGACGGACGGGCATCGGTGAAGAAATACATCGAAATGAAGGTGGTCACCGACGAGCGCATCTGCGACGGCTACTACTATGCCTCGGCCTTTAAGATCATCAAGCGGCACGTGGAGAACCCCGAGCTGCTCGAGGTCAAGCCCGAGACGGTCTGTGACGATATTGATTGACCCATTTTCATACAATTCATACAAAAAGACAGGCGAGTTGACCATTGGTCGATTCGCCTGTCTTTTGTCATCCCATCCCGCTTTCGCGCAGATAGACCGAGGGAGAAACGCCAAACTGCTCCAAAAAGCAATGATTGAAGGTGCGAACGCTTTGAAATCCGCTGGCCTCGGCCACCTCAGAGATCGTGCGATCCTCACGCAAAAGCGAGAGGGCGGCCTCCAAGCGGTAGAGATTGAGAAATCGCTTGAAGGAGAGATGGAAGACCGCGTGAAAGAGCCGAGAAACGTAATGGTAGTCGTAATTGAGATGCTCGGCAAGCATCGAGAGCGTGACGTCCTCGCGATAATGAGCGGAAAGGAACTCCACCGTGGCGGCCATGAAGGAGTTATCCACCTCGGCCTTGTCAAAGAGAGGAACGCAACGGAGGTATTCGTCACACAGCGCATAGAGGCAGGAGCGCAGGGTATAAGGCGTGGGGGCTTCGGTCTTTACCAAGCGCGCCTCCACATAGCGCCCGACCTCCTCGGCACAGTGGAAGCGAAGCGTGTCGCCGCGTTTTCCCTTGACGAACGCCGCAAATTCGGGTACCAGATCCTCCGAAAAGACCCCCACCCAGTAGCGAGCGGGATCGATCGGATAGAAGGCGTGGAGCTCGTTTGGCAGGATCATCCCAAGCTCGCCCTCGCATAGCCGCTCGGTGCGATCCCCCACCCGACAATCCACCTGTCCGTCCAAAACCAAAATGATCTCCAAATTTCGGTGGAAATGGTAATGCACCGATTCGGTCGTGTAAAGGCGGGCGTTGTAGCGATTTCCCGTTTGCGAGTTAAAGGTCTGATGAACCAGCATGCTCTCCTCCAATGGATAAATTCTTGCTACTATTATACAATATTTCGCGAGACTTTGTCAAGTATTTGCTGTATAATGAAAAGGACCATCTCACATAGAAAAAGGAGAGAGAAGCATGAGCAACAGAAAAACGCTGTATGTAATGTATCCGCAAACGAAGGGAAGGATCGCGCCTGAGATCTACGGACACTTCGCCGAGCATATCGGCGGCGTGATCTATGATGGGATCTGGGTGGGGAAGGATTCCGCCGTCCCGAACCAAAACGGCTTTCGCACGGAGATCGTGGAGAAGCTGAAAGCCATCCACGCGCCCGTCATCCGTTGGCCGGGAGGATGCTTTGCCGAGACCTACGATTGGAGAGACGGTATTGGTGAGAACCGTCCCACGCGCCGCAACTGGTGGACCTTCCGGGACGGTCGCATGGAGAGCAACGAGGTCGGCACGCATGAATTTATGGATTTCTGCGAGGCAGTGGGCGCGAAGGCCTACGTGGCGGCGAACCTGACGAGCGTCTCTCCCTTGCATATCCGCAACTGGATGGACTACTGTCTCTCGCCTCGCGGAAGCACCACACTTGCCTTGGAGAGAGAAAAGAACGGGCATCCCGAGCCCTTTCCGATCCCGTACTGGGGTGTCGGAAACGAAAACTGGGGCGGGGGAGGGAACATGGATCCCACCTTTTACGCCAACGAGTTCCGTCGCTTCTCCTGTCTGATGGACAATGCCGTCCCGGGCGTAGAGCTGTACGCCTGCGGCTCAAACGGGTTTGGCTACGATTGGACCGACGGTCTGATGCGCGCGCTTCGGGATTCCGAGCGTCATTTGCACGGCTTTGCTATGCACTACTACTGTGGGAAGGCAGGCGACCCCTTGCATTTTTCAAACGAGGAATGGGACGCACAGCTTCGGCAGGCGGCGCGCATGGAGGAGATCATCGAGCGAAACTGGCACATCATCTGCGGCTACGGGATGGAAAAGCAGGCCAAGCTCGTCGTGGACGAATGGGGGTGCTGGCATCCCGACGGAAGCGGACCGAGCCAAGGGGCAAACCTTTTTGAACAGCAAAGTACCATGCGTGACGCGATGGTCACCGCGCTGACCCTGCATATCTTCAACAAGCACTGCGACAAGATCCGCATGGCGAACGTGGCACAGCTTGTAAACAATCTGCACGCGCTGTTTCTGTCGGCAGGGGAGCATTGCATCACCACCCCCACCTACCACGTCTTCGACCTTCTGCAAGGACATCAGGGAGCGGAGTCGATCGAGACCACCGTCACGAACAATGCGGTCTTTTCGGAATCCATCACGGTCTCGGCCTCGCGTCGGGATGGAAAGACCTTGGTCACGATCGGCAATCTTTCCTGCACGCAGGATGCCGAGATCTGCTTGGAATGCGTGGGCGCGGATATGCCCGCGCGCGCCGAGGCCAAGCTCCTGTTCGCAGAGGATCCGCACGCCCACAATACCTTTGAGCATCCCAACGCCGTCTCCCCCAAGACCCTTCTCTTGGATCTGACAAAGCCCATCCTCCTCCCCAAAACCGCTATTCTTTCGCTTTCTTTTTGATAGAGAGGGGGAAGACCTTGGAGGGGAGACCCCTTCTTAGGAAAGAAGGGGTCTCCCCTCCAAACCTCCCCTCTACCAAGAACCTCAAACAGGGATACCGAGATGCGTTGCATTCGGTATCCCTGTTTGAGTCTTTTTTAGGGGAGGTATTGTTTTTTATTTGGCGAGGCTACGCGTTTTATCCGAGGCAAAAATACGAAGCGATGTTTGTATAAAACCCAACCCATCCCTCGAACCCAACTCAAAAAAGGAAGCCCGTCGAAACACGATGGGCTTCCTTTTTTGA
>JAZSKO010000067.1:0-14420 GCA_045534875.1 Eubacteriales bacterium
TCCGACTTCCTCGCTGAACGCGAGGCGGCCTGCTCTATCTAATGCGTCCGTCACTCCCTACTGTATCTTCCTTGCAGGGTGTTGTACTGATCCGCGATCCTGTTCCACGTCGCCCGATCCAAAAGCCCTGTGCTTTGCAGGGCATTCTGCTCCTGAAAGGCGCGAACGGCGCGGGCGGTCTCCTCATCGTATCTGCCGTTTATTTCGGGGAGATCGGTCGCACCGTACTTGCTTTCCAGCTCGCGGAGCATGAATTGCGCCGCCGCGATCACAAAGCCCTGCGCCCCGGGCCCATATTCCTGATTGCGCGGCAGGTCGGGAAAAAGAGACATGGGGAGAGACGAGGATTGCTCGGCCAAAGAGGCGCGGTAGGCGGCATAGAGAAGCTCCCAAACGAGCTGATCCGCCACCCCCGTCTGCTCCATCCCTCGGGAGGCCTGAAACGCGCGCAGAGCGTTTGTGGTGTCGCTCGCAAAGATGCCGTCGACGGGAGGCGGTGGGATGGAGGGGTCGAAATAGGAAAGCTGACGGAGATAGGTTTGCAGATTGCGGATCGCCTCGGCTTGATTATCGTATTGCGGCATGATGTTCTCCTTTCATTCCCCGAGAGGGTATCCCGGGTATTGCCCCTCGCCAAGCCCGGAACCAAGGAACAGGGATTCATAGATGTCGGTGATCGCAGACCACGCCAAGGCTCCCACTGTCCCCGTTGGTTCCAGCCCGAATTCCGTTTGAAAGGCGATCACCGCCTCCTGTGTCCGAGGCCCGAAATAGCCGGTGGGAGTGACAGAGGGGATCGAGGGATAGGAAAGGGCAATGTAGTTGAGATATTCCTGTAAGAGCCGAACCTCCTCCGAGTCTGCTCCGATCCGTAAAAGCACCCCCTGAAAGGGAACCGCCACGCCCTCGGTGTAAATGGGAGGAATGGTGCGAACGATGCCGAGGTATGCATTGTAGAGCGCGCTCCATGTCACCTCGCCCACCACACCGTCCACAGGCAACCCAAAGGTTCGTTGCACCGCCTCCACCGCACTTTTTGTGGAGGGGCCGAAGGAGCCGTCTGCGGTAAGAGACGGGATGGTGTCATAGTACGCCGACAAAAAATCAATGTAGTATTGCAGATTGGAAACACCGATCCCCGTATCACCCTCGCGGAGCAGGCTGGGGTACTGCTGGGTGACCTCGTCGGGGCGGATTCCCTCGGCGTTCAGATCGGTCAGACGCTTGACACCGATATAGATATTCTGAATGGTGTACCACGTCGCCTTTCCGATCACGCCGTCGGGGGTCAGCCCAAAGACCTCCTGAAAGCGACGGACCGCCGCCTCGGTGTCCGTGCCGAAGACGCCGTCGGTCAGAACGATCTTTGGGATGGAGGGGTAGTTCGCCGAGATGCGGTTGAGGCGGATCTGCGCGGTTCGCACGTCGTTGTTCACGCTACCGATGCGAAGCGGGATCGTGGGTGCGCTCTCCTGTGGAGCGGCAACGGGGGCGTCTACCACCAATTCAATGTCGTCTCCGTAGTAGTATTGCAGGATCTCGAAGGGGGTTAGCCCCTGATTGGCAAGCTCTACCGTCCCCCATTGGGAAAGCCCCGGGCAGGTGACGGTCGTTCCGTTGCAGTATTGAGCAAACAGGGGCTCCACGCTCCCCACGCGACGGATGTAGTTGTCAAACAGCTCCCCTGCGATCTGACGGATATTTTCGAAAATATCCCGACCGTTGACGAAAAACTGGTCAACGGAGGTGTCGTTGGTAATATCAAAATCAAAGCCGCGCGTGCGGTAGTATTCGGTGTAGATGCGGTTGAGCGCGAAGGACACCTGCGCGTAGAGATTGGCGCGAATGGCGCTTTCGGGCCATGTGGGATAGATCTCGCTGGACGCGACGTTGGCAACGTAATCGAGAAAGGGAAGCGTCACGTTCTCGGCAGGCGAATTGGGAGGCCCGAGATGCACCGTGATGCTTTGCGGAATGGTTGGAAGGGTTGGCATATGCGTCTCCTTTTTTTACTGGATGGAATTACAGATCGTTTTCCGTATTCTCAAAAAAACGGATGCTGTCGGGACGAGGGATCTGCGAGGTGCCGTTTTCGGGGAGCGGAATGAGGACGGCGGGCTGGAAGGCTGTGATGCCGTCAAAGATCGGGATCCCGATATAGGTTTGGTCAAAGAAGCCGGGAAGCGAGATCTCGGCCTGATAGAGGGCGTAGGGCTTTCCGTTATCGGGGGTGTTGGCGTTGGAGCGTGGAGGCGCAGACAGGGGAATGCGAGCCGTGTTTCCATCGCGTCCCGACACCAAAGAGGCCACCACGTCGGCTCGCGTTTCGGGATCGGAGACCGAGGAAGGCTCATACGTGCGAATAACCACGGACGCGCCCTCCAAGGGGATCGCTCCGCGCGCGGTGGTGACCTGCACCACAAGATAACCTGTTCCCGTGGCTTGGGGAGAGAGAGGCAGTTGTTCCGAGTTCATGAGCATCTCCTTTTCAAATTGGATTTGTTAGCAATATATGCCGCTTAGAAGGGGATGGGTGAAAAATCAAAAAAAATCAAAAAAAATGAAAAAAAGACTTGATTTTCAAAAGAAGATGTGCTATAATATATCCGTTATTCGCCGGTATGATGGAATTGGCAGACGTGCTGGACTCAAAATCCAGTGGTAGCGATACCGTGTCGGTTCGACCCCGACTACCGGCACCAAAAAATTCCGCCCACTTGTGTGTGCGGAATTTTTTTATGGATCGATCAAACCCACCCGAAAGGGGAATCCTGTTGACAAAAGGGTGGCTTTGTGATATAATGAAGAAAAATGACAGAAGAAAGGAGCAGGGACATGAACGACGGAGACCGTAGCTTTTCCGAGAGCTATCCCAAGCTGAGCACGATCCGCACGCCCGATGATTTGAAGGCCATGTCATCGGCAGAGGTGGAGACCTTGGCCGAGGAGATCCGCTCCTATCTGATCAACCAAGTAAAGGAAAACGGAGGTCACCTTGCCTCCAATCTCGGCGTGGTGGAGATGACGCTTGCCATCCACCGCGTCTTTTCCACGCCACACGACCACATTATTTTTGACGAGGGACACCAAAGCTATGTGCATAAGCTCCTCACGGGGCGGCAGGAGCAGTTTCCCACGCTCCGCCAAAGCGGAGGACTCAGCGGCTTTCCGAAGCGGTGCGAAAGCGAGCACGATTGCTTTGGAACGGGACATAGCTCCACCTCGCTCTCTGCGGCGCTCGGCTTTGCCGAGACCGATCGTCTCAGCGGCTCGGATGCCTACACCGTTTGCGTAGTGGGTGACGGTGCCTACACGGGCGGCATGATCCATGAAGCCCTCAACAACTGTCGCAAAAAGCTCCGCCTGATCATCATTCTCAATGAGAATGAAATGTCGATCTCCAAGAACATCGGTCGCTTCGCCAAGGAGCTTTCCCATCTGCGCGCGACGAAGGGGTATTTCACCACCAAGCGCGCGGTGACGGGTGTTCTTTCCGCGATCCCGTTTTTGGGAAAATGGATGGTCAAGCTGATCAAGCGCGTCAAGCGAAAAACCAAGGATTCGCTCTACGGAAGTAATCTGTTTGAAAATCTGGGGCTTTCCTATTTCGGCCCTGCCGACGGAAACGACGAGGCAGAGGTCGAGCGACTTCTCATGGAGGCGAAGGCCGCCAAGGGAAGCTGTGTGGTGCATATCAAGACCAAAAAGGGAAAGGGCTATGCCGATGCAGAAGCTAAGCCCGATAAATTCCACGGAATTCCCGCCTCCTGCGCCTGTACGGGCGATCACGCCAACAGCTTTTCGCATCAGATGGGCGTTCGTCTTTGCAAAATGGCGCAACGCGACGCAAGACTCTGCGCGATCACGGCGGCCATGGCAGACGGAACGGGGCTGGATCACTTCCGAGGCGCGTACCCCACGCGATTCTTCGACGTTGGCATTGCCGAGCCTCATGCCGTCACCTTTGCGGCGGGTATGGCGGCAAACGGCTACCATCCGGCGGTGGCGATCTATTCCACCTTCCTGCAACGCGCCTACGATAACATCATCCACGATGTTGCTCTCCAAAATCTTCCGGTCGTGTTCTTCGTGGACAGAGCCGGCATGAACCCCTCGGACGGACCGACCCATTACGGCGTGTTCGACGTGGCTTTTTTGTCGCAGATCCCGAATCTCACGCTCTATACACCCATCACAAGCGAAGCCTTGGCAAACGCGATGGAGGCGGCCTTCCGTCCCGATGCAGGCGTTTGCGCCATTCGCTATCCGAACGGGCAGGAGGACGCGCAGGTCGTGGAGACCTTCTATGCCGCGTCCGCCGCGTCTGCCGCGTCGGAGATCGGCGTGCGTGCGAGCTTCTCCCTGACGGGGAACAAGGATCAAGACCCAGAGGCGGTGATCGTCACCCACGGTCGCATCGTCTCGCAAGCCTTGCAGGCGGCCAAGACCTTGGCCGAGCAGGGAAAACGGGTGGGCATTTTGCTCTTGGAGCGACTCACGCCCTATACCGACATCGCCAAACGTGTGGCAGGACATTTACCGCGCGGCGAGGGAGCGGTTCTGTTCTTGGAGGAGGAGATCCGAGCGGGCGGTATGGGCATGCTTCTCTCGGATGCCTTGAAGGGCTATGACGTGATGCAGAACAAGACGACCTCGATCATGGCTTTGGAGGATCCCTTCTGTACTCCCGCTGAGGGACAAACCTGTCTGGAAGCCGCAGGGCTGGACGCCGATTCGATTGTCTCGCGCTTGCAGGAGATGCTTGGATAACAAAAAAAAATCAAAGAAAACCTCTTGACAATCACGTGATTGCATGATAAAATAAAAATAGAATAGGATACGCATTCTGTATGGATTGAGGAGGTAAGACAATGGAGTTGCGTTTTTACGATGACTATATTCCCGGAACCAAGCTGCTTCGCTCGGAGATGGATGGACTCACGGGAATGGATTTCTTGAAAAAGGTCTTTTTCATCTCGGACGGTGTGATGCTCACGCAGATCCGTGACATTTCGGGAATTGATAGCTCCACCCTGCAAAACTGGACGAAGCGAGGATGGGTGGCAGGAAGCCGCTCAAAGCGGTATGACATCGATCAGGTCGCGCATATCCTTATTATCAATATGCTACGCTCCTGTATGCAGTTGGATCGCATTGCCTTTCTGATCCAGTACGTTAACGGCTCTGTTGAGGATCGCTCGGACGATATCGTGCGCGATTCGGTTCTCTACGATTATATCTGTCGCATCCTGTGTCGTATCATGGAGGACGGCTCTTGCTCTCTCAACGATCTTGGACACGTGGTGGAGGAGATCACCGCCGACTATCGCGAACCCTTCGCAGGGGCAGAGGAACGCCTGAACAGCGCGCTCGAGGTGATCGTTACCACCTATTACGCGGCGGTCATCAAGCGTCATTCCGAAAAGCTCTTGGACAAGATCGTTACCGAATAAGAACGTCAAGGAGAATCCGACCAATATGCACAAGCAACACAGAGAACGTGTGCGGGAGCGCTTTCTGCAAAGTGGATTTGATAGCTTCGCCAAGCACGAGCTTTTGGAGCTACTGCTCTTTTATTCGATTCCGCGTGCCGACACCAACGGCATCGCGCATGCTCTGTTGGAGCGATTCGGCTCCCTCAAAGGGATCTGCAACGCGTCGGTGGACGAATTGCAGGACGTGGAGGGGATCGGCGCGAATTCCGCCATCCTGCTCAAGCTCATTCCCGAATTGATGAGACGGTACGCCATCGAGAACGACGATCCCGTGTCGCATTTCGATACCGTTTGCAAGATCGCGCAGTATTTTTGCAGACGCTTCATCGGCATGGAGCGGGAATGCCTCTACATGATGCTGCTCAACAACCGCATGAACATGATCGATTGCGTCAAGATTTCCGAGGGGACGATCAATTCCTCTCTCGCCAACATTCGCCTCATGACCGAGACGGCTCTCTTGAAAAAGGCATCGGCCGTGGTGCTGGCGCACAACCATCCCGGCGGGCTTCTGATCCCGTCGAGCAATGATCTTGAAATCACCGACACCGTCAACAACGCCCTGCACGTGTTGAACATTCCCCTGATCGAGCATTTGATCATCGTCGACGATCGCTTCTGTCCCATCATGAAGCAACACTGCGGAATGTTCCGATGCTCCCCCTTTGAGGGATATCTCGGAAACGCCTTCTTTGAGGAATTCTACAACGAGGGCTATGAGGAATGGCGCGCGCCACCCATCTTTGAGGACCGTACGACCTGAATGAAAGTCTGTGTTTTTTGTCCGATTTGGCAAAAGAAACAGGAAAAGTTTGTCAAAATCGACGATTGACATACGACGGTGGTGTATGCTATACTATGAGTAAGAAAGCATCCGCAAAAGACGGATCGCACAGAAAAAAGCAAAAAGAGAACAACCGCTTTCAAGGCGACCGTCCTTGGGAGCGGTTTGCTCTTATTACATACACGAAAGGAGAACCACCGTGAAGAACAAATGGATTTTGAGTCTGCTCGCCGTGTTGCTCATGACGGCGATGCTGTTGCCGCTTGCCTCCTGCACGCCAAGTGGGCAAGGTGCGGCTGGTACAAGCGAGAATACACCCACGCCAACCACCGAAGCGGTTACTCCCGAGGTCACTCCCGAGGTCACGCCCGAGGTTACGCCCGAAGTTATAGATGATCCCCAACGAGGCGCACTCATTCCTCACACCGAGGCCATGTTAGCCCTCAAAGAAAAATGCAAAAATTTTGATGAGGAATGGATGGAAAAGATTTTTGAGATCTTTCTCGATGTATATGAAAACGATGGGATTAGACAAGGAGATTCCTACTTGATTTACATTCGATTTAAGGGAAGCCTTGATGAGGATGAGATCGTTCAAATGATGATCCAAGTCGGTGTTGAGGAAGAAATACAACCTGTTACGGTATTTAATAAGCCGGGATGCACCTTCTACACGACCCCCGATTTGATCGAAACGATTGCAAAAACCTATGTTGACCAAATTCAATACATTACCTACCGTCGAAATTTGTATGATGCTTAGAAAAGGGAAGTTATAAAAAACATAATATTTGAAAAATATTTTGTTGACTCATTTTCCATAAAAGCAGGGCGAAGCCAAACGGCTTCGCCCTTGGTGGATCGCGGCATGATCGAGCTGATGGAGAACGACTACCTCGACAAGGCCGCCCAGACCCTGATCGAAAAGCTGAAGCTCGAAAGAGAATAATACGCGAAAAAAGGAACGCTCTCGGAGCGTTCCTTTTTGGCTGATTCGGCAAAAGAAACAGGAAAAGTTTGTCAAAATTGACGATTGACATACAACGGTGGTGTATGCTATACTGTAAGTGGAGAAGCATCCGCAAAAGACGGATCGCACAGAAAAAGCAAAAAGAGAACAACCGCTTTCAAGGCGACCGTCCTTGGGAGCGGTTTGCTTATTTTTACGACGAACTGTGTCGAAAAAAGACAAGGACACAAGAGAAAGGAGGCGAATCCAATGAACAAATAAACCGAACCGAAACAAAAATGACCACTTTTTTAATAAACGAAAGGACAACAGCCATGAAAAACAAATGGATTTTGAGCCTGCTCGCCGTGTTGCTCATGACGGCGATGCTGTTGCCGCTTGCCTCCTGTGCGCCGAGCGGGCAGGCTGGAACTGAAACGCCCGTTGTGACGACCGCAGAGCCTGTGCCCCCATCCACTCCGCAGGGGGATCTTTCCGAGATGGTGTCCTGTCGGTTCAAAGTTATCAACGAATACATCTATAATTCTCTGGTCGAGGCTGCCTTGAATGGAGATGATCTGTCAAGCGAGACGGCACAGCCGATCCTTCCTATCTGTCAAGTTGAATCGAAGGACGAGCTGAAGGCCTTTCAACCTCCGGCCGGCTTTGGACAAAGCATCTTTCATATCATATTGGGGAGCGTCGATGAGTCGGTTTTTGAAGAAAACGCCCTGCTTTTGGTAGGGATCCGTTCGGACGCTGTCTCGATTAAGTTTGATTTTCACTCGCTCACAAGGCAGGACAGGAAGCTAGACGCGCGATTTTTACAGCGCTACTACATCGGAGAAGCAACGGGTGATGAGACCTTTCGGCTTGGCTTGCTCACCGTTCCCAAGAGTGCCCTTTTGGGGGTGAACGATTACGATGCTCTTTTGGAATATGAGGAGCCTCTCCCCGATCCGCTCGCTGAGCTTGTTCCGCACACCGAAGCCATGCTTGCCCTCATAGAGAAATGCAAGAATTTCGACGAGGACTGGATGGAGAAGATCCGAGATGTTCTTGGTGATGTTTACGTAGGCGACCAAGTGAGAGTTGGAGATACCTATCGGATTTTCATTCAATTTGAGGAGGTTCTCGCTGACGAGGAGGTCATTCAAATGATGGCTGAGGCTGGCGTGGAGAAGGAGATTCGTCCACACTTAATAGGGAAGGATCAATATTGCGGGTTTTATGCAACTGCCGAGCAGATCGAGGCCATCGCCAAAAACAATGTTGAAAAAATCAAGATGATTATGCTCAATCGTACTTTGTATGTTGATCATGGTTAAGATTTGGAAGGGGAAATAATGAAAAACAAGATTCAAATGTTGACTCATTTTCCATAAAAGCAGGGCGAAGCCAAACGGCTTCGCCCTTTCTGAATATTGAGAAACAAATTGCCTCAATCCCTCCGTATCCGTTTCCTCGGATCGGCAACGGCGTCGCGTTCCAAGGCGCGGAGGAAGGCGTTGGCGGCATAGATGGTGTATTCCCCCACACGGTCACCGTTGTCGGCATCGATCGTAATGCCGTCGTGCGTGATCTTGACGAACTTGGGAGGGGGATTGAGAAGCAGGAGCTTCTCGCCGTCGGCCTCGAAGGTGTAATCGGCTTGGGTCTCAAAGCGGAGAAGCTCGCGGTCGTCGCCGTTTCCGCGATCCACACCCTGCACGAATCCTCCGCGCATCACCATGCGAGCCATGGGAATGCGGATCGGAGCGGCTCTGGAAAAGCTACCGTCTGCGGAAAAGATCAACTGGCTGCTCTTGCGAATACAGGTGATCAGCCGCGCATGGTAGCGTCGCCCGTTCGCCGTGATCGAAAGGTTGCATTCCGCCGTCTCCCGAAACACCGAGCGATAAGGGTGACGGATCGCGTCAATCACAAATCCCTTCTCGGCGCAGACCTTTTTCAGTCCCTTCAAGAACTTCTTGCGACGGATCAAAGCCGTGATGTAGTTAAAGGAGAACAGAAACCCGATCAGGAGGATCGCGCCCATTGAAAACAGGAGCAAGCGCAAAATGCCTAAGATGCTGGCAAAGGCGACCAAAACCGTTGGGAAAACGATGGCGGATGCCGCGTAGATCAGAAAATTCTTCACCAAACGCCAGAGCAACCGAAGCGGATGATAGGTTTTCAGCTTCTTTTTCTCCATCGACTCCCAAAGATTGCTCTGCATGAGCTTGGAGGGAAGCTCCAGCCAGTATTCCCGCGCGTCGAGATGCGCGTGCAGATTGAGGAAGAACGCCGCCGCGCCAAACACCGAGGCTTGGAGCAGGCGAATGAGAAAGGAAAAGCGAGACACGTCCCCAAGCAGTAGGACAAACAGCCGTGAAAAGCCGTTCCAAAAGGGGAGAAGGAGAAACAGAAGAAAGAGAGCCGCGCACTCCGCAAGGAAGGCGGGGGAGCGAAGGAGACGCCGACGCTCGGCGCGCTTATCGTAATTCTCGGGGGCTTGCCCGTACTGCGCCAAAAAGACCTCGCGCTCGTTTTTCGCGAACAGGGCGAACGAAAGGATCACCGTGTTCAAAAGCAGGACAGCCAAGATCAGCTCGCAGGCCAACAAGACCGCCGACGCCGCCGTCCCGAAATATTCCGAGGGAGAGGCGTAATTGCGGGAGGTCGCCGCCCAAAAGCTACCGCTCAGAAGCGTCAAAATACCCCGTACCATCAAGAAAAAGAGCAGATACCAAAGCCCCGTGCGTCCCAGCGCGCAGGCATAGGGAAAGATCTTCTGCTTTTGAAAGGATGCCCACAGCTCCTTGATCTCGTTCAACGCATTCTCGCCTCGCTTTCTCGCCCCAACGGGCTTTTTTCCATTATATCACAGAGTTTGACCGTTGTCAATAGCGTGTTGGTTGCGCGAGAACAACCGTTGGTTGAATGGAAAACAGCCTCCTCCCAACCGTGAAAGGAAGGGAAGAGGCTGTGGTTTTTTCTATAAAAGCTCTGTTGAACGGCATCAGGGCGTTGTCTGCGTGGTGTCTCCCACAAGCCGTCGCCATGCGGAAACCGTCTCGGCGGACGGCTCCTCTACCTCGTCACAGGCGTATGCACGTCCGAGCGAGGCGTACTTGTACGAGCCCATTTTGTGGTAGGGCATGATCTCGATCCCACGCAGATGGGAAAGGGATTCTCCAAGCCGCTTTACCTCGGCAAAGTGCTCCGCGCGGTCGTTTCGTCCGGGGATGATGGGAAGCCGCAAACGAACGGGAACGCCCATGCGGTCGATCCTTCGGAGCGCGTGCAGGATCGGATCAAGCGGCGCGCCCGTGAATCGCTCATGCAAGACAGGATCGGTCTCCTTGATGTCGAACAGAACCAGATCGCAAAGAGGGATCACGGCGTCGAGTGCCGCATCGGAGGCAAAGCCGCAGGTCTCGATCGCGGTCGGGATCCCTGCCTCGCGGCATGCTTGCAGAAGCGCCGCCGTGAAGGCGGGGCGCGCAAGCGGCTCTCCGCCGGACACGGTCACGCCGCCGCCCGACGTTTTGTAAAAGGGCTTGTCGCGCGTCACCTCGGCAAATACCTCGTCCACCGTCATCTCCCGACCAAACAGCGTCAGCGCCTCCGCGGGGCAGACCTTGGAGCAGTCACCGCAGGTCAAGCAAAGCGATCGGTCAAAGCGATGACCGCCATCGTCTATCACATGAGCCTTGGACGGGCAGACGCGCACGCATTTGCCACAGCCAACGCAAGCCGACGCCTGATAGGAAAGCTCGATCCGTGTGCCTTGGGATTCGGGATTGTGACACCAAACGCAGGACAAGGGACACCCCTTCAAAAATACGGTTGTGCGGATACCGGGGCCATCGTCCGTGCAGAATCGCGTGATGTTCAGAACGGTTGCTTTTTCCATGATGCATCACTTATGAACGGTGCGCTGAATGACCATCCGCTTCAGATCGTCCGAGAGATTATAGAAATAGTCGGAGTAGCCGCCCACGCGAACCACAAGATTGCGATGAAGCTCGGGATGCTCATAGGCCTCCATCAGGATGGCGGGATCAATGCAGGTGACCTGCAACTGAATACCGCCCATGCCGATATATCCCATCACCAGAGCCTTCATGTTCTCGTCAGAGATCGAGGGGTCGATCCGCAGATTCAGAACCGGCATTCCGAGTGCGCGCTCCAGATTCATGGAGGTCACGCTGGAAAGCAGAGCCGTTGGCCCCTTGGTGTCCTTACCGAGCACTGCGCCAAGCGAATCGGCAAGGGGATCGCCTGCGCGGCGACCGTCCGGCGTTGCGGGGAGGTTCTTGCCGTGAATCGCCATCGAGCGAAACATGATGGCGGCGGGAAGGAAGGCGTCTCCGATGGCGGGCTTTTTGTCATCCAGATATTGATACAGGAAGGTGGTAAGCTCCTTTGCCATCGCGTTGGCATCGGGGTGGTCGATCCCGTGGTGAACGGGATGACGGCGACATTTTTCAAGGAAGGCCTCGTCATTTGCAAAGAGCTTTCTTGCAAATTCCTTCTTGGTGTAGATCTTGTCCACGAATACGCAATCGCGGATCACCAAAAGCGAATCGATCACGTTGCTGATCGCGGCGAAGTACACCAAGCTCCAGTTGTAGCGAGCACCACCGTTATTGAAATCGAGACCCTTGTCAATGCAATCGTCCACAAGAAGGGTTCGCATGGGAAGAGGAGCGTACTTGGCACGCTCAAGCTGAGACAGACGGATCGCATCCAGCACGCGATCGGTGTGACGGATCACCTCGGCAAGATAGCCGTTGTAGAAATCCGCAAAGTCGCCCTCGTCAGACAAATGCTCAAAGATGTAATTGGACAGGATATAGAGAAGGTTGATGCCTGTGTCGCCGCTTCCCACGTTGCTCAGACCCGAAATGGAGGATTCGGTGCATCCCACGCCGCAAAAGAGGGAAAGCTCCTCGCGCGGGAGGTTGGGGAATTTTTTGGCAAGCCCGTTGTAGAGCACCTGCTTGTTGTAATAGGCGGGCTGACCGTTGCAGGTCCGCATGCACTCAAAGGCCTTTTTCCAGATCACGTCGGGGGTATCCTCATCCACCAAAAGCTCCACCTGCGGTCTCCGACGCCCCTTGCTGGCCTCCAAGCATTGAAGCGTCAGGTCGATATCCTCGCAATGGAGTGCCATGGAATAGCCGTTGTTCACGTCAAGGTTGTCGTAGAGATTTTCCAAGAGCGGCACAACGTCCTCTCCCTTGTGATAGGGCTTGATGCCGGAGGCTACGCAACCAAGATCGTCACAGCCATCCAGATACATCACGAAATTCCACGAAAGGATCGCCTCATAAACGTCGCGAGCAGGTGAAAAGGGAACCTGACGGAGACCTTGGATCAGCCTTTCCTCCGCGCCAACGCTTTGCAGATAGGCGATCGCGCGGTCACGGTAATTCCGAATTCCCTCCAAAAGCTCCAAAAGTCCCTCGCGCATTTCCATGTCGTCGATCTTGTGAATGCGAGGGATATAGGAATCCAACCCCTCAGCAAGCACGCGCTCATAGTAGGGAAGCGAGTGTTGGGACATATCGGTTCCCACGGTGTGGACATAAGGGACGTGTGACTCATATTTATGAAAATCCTCTCCGAACTGACGGGCAAGCGCGGGATTTGCCTCGGCAAACGCCTCCGACATCACAGCACCTCCCATGAAGCAGGGGGTGATCTGCTTGCTTTTGTCAATTTTACCGGAGGGATAGAGCGGAGTACCCTCATAGGTCGGCAGAGCGGCGGTTTCGTAGTATCTTCGAAGTCCCTTGGATAAGCGGTAAAAGACCGATCGGTCGGGATCCTCGTAAAGCCCTGCCGCCATATGCTCGCCCATTGATTGATACAATTCAAAAAAGTCCATCGTTTTTTCCTTTCTGAAAATCCGAAAAAGGGGAGATATTTTTGCAAAAAAAGGGATTACCGTGACTCTGTTTGATTCGCGGCAATCCCTTTCATAGGGGTATCTTATTTCTTCAAATTGGCTTCCAGCACAGCCAGCTCGTCATAGAGCTCGGCAGGAACGCGGTCGCCGATCTGCTTGTAGAAGGTCTTGATGTTCTCAACGTCCTCCAACCAGCTCTGGTTGTCGATGGTGAGCAGCTCGCGGATGGTATCCACGGTCACGCCGTCGAGTCCCTCAATGTTGATGTCCTCTGCCTTCGGAACAAATCCGATGGGAGTCTCCACGGCGTCAACCTCGCCGGCGCAACGTGCCAAAATCCACATCAGCACGCGCATATTGTCACCGAATCCGGGCCAGATGAAGTGACCCTCGGCATCGGTGCGGAACCAGTTGACGTGGAAGATCTTGGGAGCGTGGGGGATCTTCTTACCCATTGCCAGCCAGTGAGCGAAGTAGTCGCCCATGTCATAGCCAACGAAGGGACGCATTGCCATGGGATCGCGGCGAACCACGCCAACAGCACCTGCTGCGGCCGCCGTGGTCTCGGAGGCCATGATCGAGCCAACGAAGGTACCGTGCTGCCAGTTGCGGGATTCGTAAACCAGTGGAGCGGTCTTTGCACGGCGTCCGGCGAAGACGATCGCGGACAGCGGAACACCCTTCAGCGTGTTGAACTCAGAGGACAGGCAGGGGCAGTTAACAGCCTTTGCGGTAAAGCGGGAGTTCGGATGTGCACCGGAGGTACCGACCTTATCAGCCTTGTCGTACTTGGTGTAGTCCCACTTTTCGCCTCTCCAGTTGAGCGCGTTCTTGGGAGGATTGTTATCCAGACCTTCCCACCAAACAGTGTTGTTGTCGAGGTCGTGGCATACGTTTGTAAAGATACAGCCTTCCTTTGTGGTAAGGAGTGCATTGGGGTTGGAGTTTTCATTGGTACCGGGAGCAACGCCGAAGAAGCCGTTCTCGGGGTTGATTGCATACAGTCTGCCGTCCTCGCCGATACGGATCCATGCGATATCATCGCCGACCGTCCATACCTTGTAGCCCTGCTTCTTGAATGCCTCCGGCGGAATGAGCATTGCAAGGTTGGTCTTACCGCAGGCAGAGGGGAATGCTGCGGATACATACTTCACATCGCCGTTGGGATATTCTACGCCGAGAATGAGCATATGCTCAGCCATCCAGCCTTCCTTGCGTCCAAGGTAGGATGCAATACGGAGAGCGAAGCACTTCTTACCCAGAAGAACGTTTCCGCCGTAGCCAGAGTTGACC
>JAZSKO010000221.1:0-6427 GCA_045534875.1 Eubacteriales bacterium
GTGCTGATCGCCATTCTGGTGATGGGCGATCTGATGGGCTTGGTGGGTATGCTGATCGGCGTGCCTCTGTTTGCCACGATCATTGAGCTGTTCAAGGGCTATCTCAACCGCAGAGTGCGCGAGAAGCAGGCGGCCGGCGAGGACATTCCCCTTGTGGTGGACGACCCGACCGAAAAGCCGCTTCCCGAGCCTGACCCCGCGCTCCCCCTTTGCGCCGTGATGGCCAAGGACGGAAATCTCTCGCCGCGCGAGCAGCTTCAGCTCCGCGCTTACGCTCTCGCGAAGAAGCACGGCGTCTTCGCCGACACCTCGGATGCGTCTCTGACCGCCTTTGCGCAGGAGGCCTCCGCGCTCTTCCAAGAGGCGGAAGCCGACAAGACGCAAAACGAAGGGCAAGACGACGCGACCTGCGTTGAGGAGTCCCCCGTTGCGGAGGTCGTTGAAAATGAGGAGCAAGGAGGTGCGGACGCATGACAGCAAAGGATAAACGGTTTCCCAAGAAGCTCTTGATCTCGATCGCGGTCTACGCCATTCTGCTTCTCCTGATCTATTTCATCTCGCACACCGAAGCCCTGACGCGCTGGATCGCGGCGCTTCTGGATCTTTTGTCCCCCATTCTGTGGGGCTTGGCGGTGGCTTATCTGCTCAATCCCGTCTTTCGGTTCTTTGAAAGACGCCTGCTCCGACGCATCCGTCCCCCTGTGCTTCGTCGGATCTTCTCTCTGATTCTGACGTATGTGTTCCTGTTTTTGATCGTGGCGCTGTTGGTGGCTCTGATCCTGCCCCAATTGACCGCCAGCATCGCGGGGTTCGTTTCCAACGTGGACGTCTACATTTCCTCGGCCGCCCATTCCTACAATTCCCTGCTTTCCTCGCTCGGCGGCTTCCTTTCCCGCTTTGATATCCAACAGCAATGGCTCTCCCCCGTTGAGCCTTCTCAGCTCAAGCAATGGCTCTCCTATCTGTTGAACTTCGACGTTGTGTTGGAGATCACGCAGAAATACATTCTGACAGGTAACGGGCTGGCCACCGTGATAGAGGCCGTTGGCGGCTTTATCGGCTTTTTGACCGACACCATCTTCGCGCTGTTCATCTCCCTCTACCTGCTCGCCTCCAAGGAGAAGCGGTATGGGCAGGTGATGAAGCTGCGTCACGGTCTTTTCAACGATCGCATCAACACCGCCATCAGCAATTTCTGCTCGGTTGCCGACCGCTCCTTCGGCGGCTTCATTGAAGGAAAGCTCGTGGATTCCCTCATTATCGGGATCCTCACCTATATCTGCGTTCTTATCGCAGGCATTCCCTACGCCAGTCTCGTTGCCGCGATCGTGGGCATCACCAACGTGATCCCCTTCGTTGGCCCGATCATCGGCGCGATCCCCACCTCGGTGATCATTCTGCTCACCGAGCCGAGAAAGGTGATCCCCTTCCTCATTATCGTGATCATTATTCAACAGATCGACGGAAATATCATCGGCCCGAAGATCTTGGGCAACAACACGGGCGTCAGCTCGCTTTGCGTGCTTCTCGCCATCACCACCATGGGCGCCGTTTGGGGATTTCTCGGAATGCTTCTGGCGGTTCCGCTCTTTGCCACGGTCGTCAATCTTGTCTCCAAGGGTGTGGATGATCGTCTCAGACGCAAGGGGATCCCCTCCGCGACCGAGAACCACTATCCCACCGACAGCATCGTCTCGCCTGCCGAGGACGCGCGAAGCGGCTCGGACGGCTTGGTGAAGGCCTTGGAGAGAACGGTCATTCTCATTCGCAAGAAAAAGGAACGCGACGAGAAGCTGACCCGCCTTGATCGCTTTTGGCTCGGCTTCCACGGCTTCTGCCGCAAATGCCATATCCTGCCCGAGGTATCGGTGGAGCTTCTGATGCAGTTTACCGCCGAGGAGGCCGCTCTGGCCGCCAAGGAGGACACGCTCCAACGCATCCGCGAATTGCAGGGTACGGATCTTTTAGAGAAAGAACACTCCGATACCTGATCGTCTTATAACCATCGCACAGAAAGGATACAACAAACATGGAAACTCCTATCAAAAAGGGTGGAATCTCGGTTCAGACCGAGCATATCTTCCCCGTCATCAAAAAATGGCTCTATTCGGAGAAGGACATCTTTCTCCGCGAGATCGTCTCCAACGCCTGTGACGCCGTCACCAAGCTCCGCCGTCTCGCCTCTCTCGGTCAGTACGACGGAGGGGATGAGACCTACCGCGTGGAGGTCATCCTTGACAAGCAGGCAAAGACCCTGACCGTTTCGGACAACGGCATCGGCATGACCGCCGATGAGGTGGAGCGCTATATCTGCCAGATCGCGCTGTCGGGCGCTTTGGAGTTCGTTGAGAAATACGAGGGCGACAACAAGAACAACGGCATCATCGGTCATTTCGGTCTCGGCTTCTACTCGGCCTTTATGGTCAGCGATACCGTGGAGGTCATCACTCGCTCCTATGCCGATCCTGCCGCCGTTCATTGGGTCTGCACCGCCGACGGAAATTACGAGACCAAGGCGGGTGAGCGCGAGGCGCACGGCACGTCCGTGATCCTGCACATCTCCGAGGAGGAGAGCGAATACTTAGAGGCGGCGCGGATCGAGACCGTGCTGGACAAATACTGCGCCTTCATGCCCGTGGAGATCTTCTTCCGCGAGGAGAAGGAGGAGGAGGCCGCGCCCGAAGCGACCGCTGAGCCTGCCGCCGAGGGCGAGGACAAGACCCCCGAGGCGCCCAAGCCCATCAATGACACCCTTCCCCTTTGGTTGAAGAATCCCTCGGATTGCACCGATGAGGAGTACCGCGAGTTCTACCGCAAGGTCTTCCACGATTATCGCGAGCCGCTTTTCTGGATCCACATCAACGCCGATTATCCCCTCAACTTCCGCGGCATTCTGTTCTTCCCTCAGATCTCTCATGAGTATGAGTCCATCGAGGGTCAGGTCAAGCTCTACTACAATCAGGTCTTCGTGGCCGACAACATCAAGGAGGTCATTCCCGAGTACCTGTTGATGCTCAAAGGCGTTCTGGATTGCCCCGAGCTTCCCCTGAACGTCTCTCGTAGTTATCTGCAAAACAACACCTACGTGGCAAAGGTGTCGGCGCACATCGTGAAAAAGGTTGCCGACAAGCTCAACAGCCTCTGCAACACCGACCGCGAGGGCTATGAGAAGGTTTGGAACGACATCCGCACCTTCGTGGAATACGCCTGCATGCGTGACCGCAAGTTCTGGGATCGCGTGAAGGATTCGCTTCTGTTGGAGCTGACCGACGGTCGCTTCGTGACCACCAAGGATTATTTGGAGGCCGCCAAGGAAAGCCACGAAAACACGATCTACTACACCACCGACGTGGCCTTGCAGGCGCAGTATATTTCGATCTTCGCCGCGCAGGGTATTCAGGTGGCGGTACTGGATAAGCAGCTCGACACCCAGTTCGTTTCCATGATGGAGACCTATGACGATACCGTAAAATACTGTCGCATCGACGCCGACGTGGCGGGGGCTCTCAAGGGTGACGGAGACGTGACCGAGCAGCCCGAATTGATCGAGCTGTTCAAGAAGGCATCCGGCAACGAGCAGTTGAAGGTGGTCTTCTCGCCCTTGAAGGACGAGAGCATCCCGGTCCTGTTGACGGTCTCCGAGGAATCGAGACGCATGGAGGAAATGATGCGTCTGTATTCGATGGGCGGTCTTGGTATGATGGGAGCCTTCCCGACCGAGTCGACCCTGACCGTGAACACCACCTCTCCCCTGATCGCTCGCCTTTCCGACATGGAAGCCGATAAGAAGGAAAAGACGGCGGCCTACCTCTATCAGCTCGCTCTCCTTTCCCAGCGCAAGCTCACCGCCGAGGAGCTTCAACGCTTCCTCGCCGATAGCTACGGCGTTCTCGGAATGCTCTGACTATTTCCGCAATGGAAGAATTTCAGAGCTATACACCGGAAGAGATCATTCTTTCCAATCTGGACGAGGTGCAGAGGAGCTACGCACTCTGTCGGGAGCGGGAGCTTGCCCATTTGCGCGAATTGGCGCATGAGATCGCCTCGGAGCTTGCCGACAACGCCGCACTGTTAGAGGCGTTGTCGGAGCATCGCCCTCCCATGCTCTCCTTGCAGGAGAAGGAGCCGAGCGAGGCGCTTGGCTTTTCGAGGCTGCTTTCCACCACCCAGCGCGTTCGTCTTTGCATGGAGCTGTGCCAATGTCTCCCCTCTCCCTCCACCCTTTGGCAGGACGTCTTCGCGCCCACCGACGCGGATCCCACGTCGTCCTCTTATCATCGTATCTCCTATCAGCGCAACCGCTACACCGATCTTGCCTATGAGCAATTTTCGCGTCTGCTGTCCCATCCCAAGGCATCCTATTCGCATAGCTTTCCCTTGGTTTGCGAGGACGTCTACAACGGTGTGAGCGAATACTGCATCCTTCCCATTGAAAACTCAGCCGAGGGTCGGCTTCACAGTTTTACCCGCTTTATCGAGGAATACGGTCTGAAAATCACGGCGACCTGCAACGTGCCTGCCGGTGAGGATCGGGTGACCTGCTTTGCCCTGCTTCGTAAAAGCTTGACCGCCCTTCCCACCCCCTCCTCGGCGCCTCTCTATTTTGAGTTTTCCTCTGCGGTTGGCGCGTATCCAAACGCGGCTGACATCTTTTCCGCCGCCGCTTGCTGTGGGCTCTCCCTCCACCGCGCCGACGTGACAGGCGCAAACAGCGAAACGGAAACCGCCTCTCTCTTGCGCGCGGTCTTTTTGGTGGGCGAGGGAGATCTGTCGGCGTTTCTTCTCTACCTTGCAATGGAGCTTCCCTCGGCGAGCCTGATCGGGCTCTACCGAAGCATCCCGTTGTCGTAATTTCCATTGAACGAAAGGACGAACCTATGGAAACCTTTACCTATCGCACCAGAGGCGTTTGCTCCTCTGCCATCGACATTTGCATTGAGGACGGGATCATCCGTCAGGTCCGCTATCACGGCGGTTGCTCCGGCAATACGCAGGGCGTGGCCGCTCTGGTGGCAGGGATGCGCGTGGAGGAGGCGATCGAACGCCTCGGCGGCATCCGCTGTGGCTTTAAAAGCACCTCCTGTCCCGACCAGCTTGCCAACGCTCTGCGTGAATATCTGACCAAAAAGTAACATATCCTATCCCTTACAGCATCATCTTTTAGAAGACCTTTCGTCACGCGCATCGCGCACGGACGATCGCTTATTTTCACTACCAAACGGAGGAACCCCAAACCATGACCGACTACCGCACCCAATACGAAAAATGGCTTCATTCCCCAAGTCTTTCCGATGAGGAAAAGGCAGAGCTGTCGGCGATCGCTGACAACGACGACGAGCAGAAACTCCGCTTCTCCAAAAGCTTGACCTTTGGAACAGCGGGTCTTCGCGGCATTATGCGAATGGGAACGAATGCCATGAATCGCCATACCGTCGCACACGCCACGCAAGGACTCGCCTCTCTGATCTTGCGTCAGGGACGCGCCGAGGACGGCGTTGTGATCGCGTATGACAGCCGAAACAACTCTCCCCTGTTTGCCCGTATCGCGGCAGGCGTATTGGCGGAGAATGGGATTCGCGTCTATCTGTTTGAGAGTCTCCGTCCCACGCCCGAATTGTCCTTTGCCCTGCGTGAGCTTGCTTGCGTGGCCGGTATCAACGTGACCGCCTCGCACAATCCCAAGCAGTACAATGGCTACAAGGTCTACTGGGAGGACGGCGCACAGCTTCCCCCCGAGCACGCCGAGACGGTCTCCTCGGAGATCGCGAAGCTCGACGTCTTTGCTGACGTTCGCATCGCCGACTGCGATGCCGCCATTGCCGACGGTCGCATTACCCTGATCGGCGAAGAAATGGATGAAAAATACCTTGCCGCCGTGCAAGCGCAGGCGGTCAATCCCTCTGCGGTGGAGCGCGTGGCCGATGAGCTTCGCATCGTCTACACCCCCCTTCACGGCACGGGTCACCGTCTCGTTCCCGAGATCTTGCGTCGCGTTGGTCTGCGACATCTCTATACCGTGGACGAGCAAATGGTGATCGACGGCAACTTCCCCACCGTACAAAAGCCCAATCCCGAATATCCCGAGGCCTTTGCCTTGGGAATCCAGCTGGCGAACAAGGTGCATTCCGACCTCATCATCGCCACCGACCCCGATGCCGACCGCGTGGGCGTGATGACGCGCACTCCCTCGGGCGAATTCCGCACCATCACCGGAAACCAGATGGGCGCGTTGCTCGTGGACTATATCATCTCGGCCTATCGGGAGCCCAACACCATGCCCGAAAAGCCTTACGTGGTCAAGAGCATCGTTTCCTCCGAGCTGGCTTCCCGCATCTGCGAGGCCAACGGGGTCGTGATGCACAATGTCCTCACCGGATTTAAGTTCATTGGTGAGGTCATCAAGAAGTACGAGGCCAGCGGTGACGGC
>JAZSKO010000186.1:0-3997 GCA_045534875.1 Eubacteriales bacterium
GCCCTTTTTTCCGAAAAAGGGCTCTCCCTCCCCAAGGTCTTCCCCCCTCACCCAAGTAATCCTTCCAATTCAGTTAGGGCTTGGTCGAACTCGGCAAGTGCGTCGGTGACGGTTTGGGGCTTGGTCAGATCCACGCCCGCGATCTCCAACTCCTCCAAGGGATAATCCGAGCCTCCCGTGGAGAGGAAGCGCAGGTAGTCCTTTGCCCCACCCTGCTCCAATATCCGCTTGGCGATGGCGACCGCCGAGCTGAATCCCGTGGCGTATTGGTAGACGTAGAAGGCGTTGTAGAAGTGCGGGATGCGCGCCCATTCCAAGTCTTGCAGGTCATTCACGGTAGCGCCTTGGTAGTAATCCTCGTTGAGCTTGCGGTAGATACTGCACAGATAGTCGGCGGTGAGCGGTGTTCCGTTCATCTCGGCGTCGTGCGCCTCTCGCTCGAACTCGGCAAACAAGGTCTGACGGAAGACCGTTGTGCGGAAGCCCTCCAAGAAATGGTTGAGGATATACGCCCGGCGGCGCGGATCGGTCTCGGTCGCCAGCAGATGCTTGGAAAGCAGGACCTCGTTGACCGTGGAGGCAACCTCTGCCACCAAGATGCGATAGGAATGGTTGGCGTAGTCCTGCGCGTGATCCGAAAGGTAGGAATGCATGGCGTGTCCCAGCTCGTGAGCGAGGGTAAAGACATCGTCGAGCGTATCGGTATAGTTGAGCAGCACATACGGATGCACGCCGTACACACCGCAGGAATACGCGCCTGCCGTCTTTCCCTTGTTCTCGTAAACGTCGATCCATCTCTGTGAGAAGGCGCGGTCGAGCAGAGCCTGATAGTCCTCACCCAAGGGAAGGAGCGCCGCCTTGACGATCCCCTTCGCGTCCTCATACGGTACGGTCATGTTGGCGTTCTGCACCATCGGACAGTAGAGGTCGTACATATTCAGCTCCTCCAAGCCGAGCACGCGGCGGCGAAGCTCCAGATAGCGACGCATGGTGGGAAGTCCTGCTCTCACCGAACGGATGAGCTGATCGTAGACCTCCACGGGCGCGTTGTCCTGAAAGAGCGCTCGCTCACAGGTGGAGTCATAGCCTCTGACGCGTGTAAAATAGTTGTCGGTCTTGACGTTTCCGGCATACATGGCGGCAAAGGTGTGCAGATACTTGCGGAATTCCCCGAAATAGGCCTCGAAGGACTCGCGACGAACCCGCGGATCGGGGCTCTCCCGATAGACACCGAAGCTGCCGTGGGTGAGCGCGACCTCCTCGCCCTCCTCGTTTTGAATGTTCGGGAAGGTCATATCCACATCGGAGAGCATCTCGAAGCAATCCGAGGGGGTGTTGGCGGCGTCGGCAAGCATGGCAAGCATCTGCTCGGATTTTTCGTCCAAGGTGTGCTCGCGCATCCGATCGGTGTCCTCCAAGAAATGCCGATAGGTGGCAAGGCTCGGATCGGCTTGCATCTTGGAAAGAACATCCCGATCCACCGAAAGGATCTCGGGACCCACGAAGGCGCAGGCCGAGGACAGCTTGATATAGAGATTGGTGGCGCGACCAAAGCGCGTTTGCGCTTCGGCGCATCCGTTGTCAACATTCTTGCGAAGCATGGCGTAGAGGTAGATCCGCTCCACGCGTTCCTCGGCGGCGGTAACGGCATCCAGCCCTCGCTTCATGCTTGCGACCGATTCTCCAAGCGTCCCCGCGATCTTCCCCAGAGAGGCAACCGCCGCCTCTGCCTCGGCATACGCCGTCTCCCAAGCCGCGTCATCGGCAAAGAGATCGGTAAAATCCCATTGGTAGCGCGCATCCACCGCGTCTCTCGTTTTTTGTTCCATAGCGAACCCTCCGTTTTCGTTTCGTTCTGCCTTATAGTGTACCACAAAAGTCCCTTTTTGTAAAGAGAAATCCCACAAAAAAGCCGTCAGACGAGCATCCGGGCGATCGGATCCCTCCGTTTGCGACAAAATCCGTTTCCTTTCTTCCATCACACGCATATGCTGTCGTAAGACCGCGAGCATCGGAAAAAACTTCCTCTAAAAATCCGAGGCTTCCCTGTTTAAGACGAGGGAAAAAGCGGTAACAATAGAAGCACACCCCAAAAGAAAGGAAGGAACACCTATGAATTCGGTCGTCAGACGGGGAGATATCTACTACGCCGACCTGAGCCCTGTGATTGGCTCGGAGCAAGGCGGTCTCCGTCCCGTTCTCATCATTCAAAACGACATTGGAAACCGATACAGCCCAACCGTCATCGCCGCCGCGATTACTTCCAAAATGAGCAAAACGCATCTGCCCACCCACATCGACGTGTACGCCGAGAAGGTGGGGCTGGCGAAGGACTCGGTGATCCTCTTGGAGCAGATCCGCACCCTCGACAAAAGGCGCTTGAAGGAGAAGATGGGGCATCTTGACCCCTTGATGATGGATCGCGTGAACACCGCCATTGCCATCAGCTTCGGGCTTGGCACGCCCCAGCAGGATGCCGCCGCGCGCGCCGAGATGCAACAGACCCACGATCGCTTCACCGCCTCGGTCGCCTCCGACAGAAGGACGGAATAAGAGAAAACAGGGATTCGTTTCCATGCGGAAGGGATCCCTGTTTTTTGAATACGCAACGAAAATACGCAACTTTTGCCTATTTTTAAAATAAAATTTACGCAATTTTTGCGTAAATCTATTGCATATTTCGAAAAAAGGTGGTATAATAAGGGTGAGGTGATGGTATGACTCTGCGTGAATTGCGAAAAAGCAAAGGCATTACACAGCAGGAGGCGGCGCGTTATGTTGAGGTTCCTCTGAGAACCTACACGAACTACGAAAACGATCCGTCCAAGCAAACAAGCATCAAATACAAGTATATCATGGAAAAGCTGTTCTCCTACGGATATGTGGACGAAGAAAGCGGAGTTCTCTCATTGGATGAGATTCGGAACGCCTGCGCGCGCGTTTTTTCCCGCTATCCCGTTGACTACGGCTACCTGTTCGGATCGTACGCCAAGGGCATGGCGACACCGACCAGCGATGTGGATCTGTTCGTTTCCACCTCGTTGACGGGCATTCAGTTTTTTGCTTTGATCGAGGAGCTTCGGGATGAGCTGAAAAAGAAGGTGGATCTGCTTGACCAAACACAGCTTACCGATAATTTTGCTCTGACAAATGAAATATTAAAGGACGGAATACGGATATATGGATAAGAAAAAGGACGACGTCTACTATCTTGCGAGAATGCTGAAAGATATTCGCTTTATCATGGAAAAGACCACGGGGGTCACGCAAAGAGAATTGGAGGAAAATGAATTGCTTTGCGATTCGGTTCTCTTTCGCTTGATACAGATCTCGGAGAATTCCGGAAAGCTGACACAAGGCTTTAAGGAGGACCACAGGGAGATCCCGTGGGTGGCAATCAGGGGTATGCGAAATAAAATCGTACATGATTACGGAGACGTGGATCTGCACGTTGTGCATCAAACGATCTCCAACGACATTCCCTACCTCTGCGAAAAGCTCGAAGCCCTGCTGTGAGCATGGGCATCTCCATCGAGGTTGATTCCATAGAATTGGGGCGGTTGCAATGGGTTTCCCTTGCAACCGCCCCTCTTTTTACTTCTTCACCCGCATGGCCTGTATCCGCGCGGCACTCGGCGTGACCACACACGACCAGTTGGTGTGGTAGATCACCAGTCCCGGCTTGCCTCCCGTGGGCTTTTTGACGTTTCGCACCGTGGTGTAGTCCACCTCCACATTCTGCCCGCCCGCACCCTTGGAAAAATACGCGGCAATCTCGGCGGCTTCGGTAAAGTCGCGCTCGGACGGCTCCTCCCCGTCACAAATCATCACGGTATGCGAGCCGGGCAGATTTTTGACGTGGAACCAGTAATCGTTCTTGCCCGCCAGCTTGTGCGTAATATGTTCGTTCTGCACGTTGTTTTTGCCACACAGCACGCGAAAGCCGCCCGTGGTACGAAAGTGCGCCACAGTGGGCGTTGCGGGTTTACGGGAAAGC
>JAZSKO010000153.1:0-4852 GCA_045534875.1 Eubacteriales bacterium
TAGCCGTCCTCGCGGGGCGTGCCGTTGACTCTGCCGCCAAGGCCATCCACCACAAAACGCAGCTGGCGGTCGTTCATATCCACACAGCGGCGCCAGGTGATCTGACGGGGGTCGATATTCAGGGCGTTGCCCTGATAAATATGGTTATCCAACATGGCCGCAAGCAGGTTGTTTGCCGCGCCGATGGCGTGGAAGTCACCCGTGAAATGCAGGTTGATATCCTCCATGGGAACCACCTGCGCGTATCCGCCGCCTGCCGCGCCGCCCTTGACGCCGAACACAGGGCCAAGGGAGGGCTCGCGCAGAGCCACGGTCACGTCCTTGCCGATGCGGGACAGTCCGTCGGCAAGACCGATGGTGGTGGTGGTCTTTCCCTCTCCTGCGGGAGTGGGCGTGATGGCGGTGACGAGGATCAGCTTTCCGTTCTTGCGCTCCTCATCCAACAAAGCAAGGTCGATCTTTGCCTTATATCTGCCATATTGCTCAATGTAGCGCTCGTCCACGTGAGCCTTTTTCGCGATCTCCATGATCGGTCTCATTTCGCATGCTTGTGCGATCTCAATGTCGGTTTTGTACTGCATATTCTGCCTCCGGCTTTTTTTATTTTTGAAGTATGGGGACGAAAGGATCACTTGAAGTATTGAACGGCGGCCACAAACATCCGAATGTCGTATTCACCCACGACATTGCGGTAGAGCCCTGCTCCGATGCGCTCGCTGTGTCCCATCTTACCGAACACGCGACCGTCGGGCGAGGTGATGCCCTCGATGGCGTACATGGAATCGTTGGGATTGAAATGCACATCCGAGGTGGCGTTTCCGTCAAAGTCCACGTACTGGGTTGCGATCTGGCCGTTCTCGGCAAGCTGACGGATCAGAGCCTCGTCGGCGAGGAAGCGTCCCTCTCCGTGTGAGATCGGCACGTTGTAAACGTCGCCCACCTGCGTCAGAGCCAGCCAAGGCGACTTGTTGGACGCGATGCGCGTGCGAACGATGCGCGACTGGTGACGGGCGATGGTGTTGAAGGTGAGGGTGGGACAGGTCTCGTCGGTGTCGATGATCTTACCATAGGGGACAAGTCCGAGCTTGATAAGAGCTTGGAAGCCGTTGCAGATACCGCACATCAGTCCGTCGCGACGGTCAAGCAGCTCGGTCACGCCCTCCTTGATGGCCTGGTTGCGGAAGAAGGCGGTGATGAACTTTCCGCTTCCGTCCGGCTCGTCTCCACCCGAAAAGCCTCCGGGAATGAAGACCATCTGCGCGTTTTTCAGCTCCTTGGCGAAGGTCTCCACGCTTCTCTGGATGCCTGCCGAGGTGAGGTTGTTGATAACAAGAATCTTCGCCTCCGCGCCTGCATCCCGCACGGCCTTTGCGCTGTCAAACTCGCAGTTGGTTCCGGGGAAGGCGGGGATGAGCACCGTGGGCTTCGCCACGCGAACGGCGGGCGCGACACGCTTCCCTGCCGTATAGGAGAAGGTCTCCATGGGACCCTTGGAATCGGGAATGTTGCAGGAATACACGCTTTCGAGCTTGTCCTCGTAGATGCCCAGCAGGGACGCCAGAGAAAGGCTCTCCTCGCCGCGGATCAGGCTGGCCTCTGCCACAATATCACCCACAAGGCGACCCTCGGCGACCTCCTCGGTCACCTCCAAGAGGAACGCGCCATAGCAGTAGCCGAACAGCTCGTCGAGCGAGAGTTCCTCGGCAAAGCGGAAGCCAAGTCCGTTTCCGAACGCCATCTTCATGACCGCCTCGGCAATTCCGCCGATGGTGGGAGTGTAGGCCGAGACGGCCTTTCCTGCGCGAAGCAGCTTTGTAACGGTTTCGTAGGTCTTTACCAGCGACGCGGTCTTGGGAAGTCCGTTTTCATCGTACTCGGGAGCCAGCAGGATCAGGCGGTTGCCTGCCTTCTTGAACTCGGGGGAAACGATGTCGCCCGTCTTTTGGGTGGTCACCGCGAAGGAGACCAGCGTGGGAGGAACGTGAAGATCCTCGAAGGATCCGCTCATGGAGTCCTTTCCACCGATCGAGCCGATGCCCAGCTCCATTTGCGCCTTGAATGCGCCAAGGAGCGCCGAAAGGGGCTTGCCCCAACGCTTGGCATCCTTGCCCAGCTTTTCAAAATACTCTTGGAAGGTCAGGTAAACGTCCTTGAATTCTGCTCCCGTGGCGATCAGCTTGGAGACCGATTCCACCACCGCCAGATATGCTCCGTGGTAGGGGCTCTTTTCGGTGATGAAGGGGTTATAGCCCCACGACATGAGCGAGCAATCGTCGGTGTGCTTCTTTTCCACCGAGATCTTCTGCACCATGCTCTGGATGGGGGTGAGCTGATTCTTGCCTCCAAAGGGCATGAGCACCGTGCCGGCTCCGATGGTGGAGTCGAAGCGCTCGGAAAGGCCTCTCTTGGAGCAGATGTTGAGGTCGGCGGCAAGAGCCATGTATCGCTCGCCAAAGCCTCCCTCGGTCTTCTTTTCATAGGTCTCGGGCTTTGCGGCCTCGACCGTGATATGCTTCTCCGCACCGTTGGAATTGAGGAACTCGCGGCTGATGTCCACGATGGTCTCTCCGTTCCAGTGCATGGTAAGTCTCGGCTCTGCCTTGACGGTTGCCACGGGGCAGGCTTGCAGATTCTCGGATTCGGCAAGCGCGAGGAAGGCATCCACGTCCTTTGCCTCGATCACGACCGCCATGCGCTCCTGCGACTCACTGATGGCAAGCTCGGTGCCGTCAAGTCCCTCGTATTTCTTGGGAACGGCGTTGAGGTCGATCTCAAGACCGTCGGCCAATTCACCGATGGCGACCGACACGCCTCCCGCGCCAAAGTCGTTGCAACGCTTGATCATACGGCAGGCCGTTGGGTTGCGGAACAGCCTTTGGAGCTTTCTCTCCTCGGGCGCATTTCCCTTTTGCACCTCGGCGCCGCAGGTCTCCAAGGACTGCGCCGTGTGGGATTTGGAGGAGCCGGTCGCGCCTCCGCAGCCATCGCGTCCCGTGCTGCCTCCCAAAAGGATCACCACGTCTCCGTCGACGGGTCTCTCACGTCGCACGTTCTCGGCGGGAGCAGCGGCGATCACCGCTCCGATCTCCATGCGCTTTGCGGCATAGCCGGGGTGGTAGATCTCATCCACGATGCCGGTCGCCAGACCGATCTGATTTCCGTAGGACGAATATCCCGCGGCGGCGGTGGTGACGATCTTTCTTTGGGGGAGCTTGCCCTTGATGGTCTCGCTGACCGGCTTCAAGGGATCGGCCGCTCCCGTGACGCGCATCGCGCCGTATACGTAAGAGCGTCCCGAGAGAGGATCGCGGATCGCGCCGCCAATGCAGGTGGCCGCGCCGCCGAAGGGCTCGATCTCGGTGGGATGGTTATGTGTCTCATTCTTAAAGAGCAGCAGCCAAGGCTCGCTCACGCCGTCCACGTCCACGTTGATCTTCACGGTGCAGGCGTTGATCTCCTCGGATTCGTCCAGCTTATCCAGCAGGCCGTTGGCGCGCAGATGCTTGACCGCCACGGTCGCCAGATCCATCAGGCAGATCGGCTTCTTCTCTCTGCCGAGCGCTTGTCTGGTTGCCAGATACTCCTCATAGGTCTTTTGCAACAGCGCATCCTCGAAGGTCACGCCGTCGATGATCGTGCCGAAGGTGGTGTGACGGCAGTGATCCGACCAGTAGGTGTCGATCATGCGGATCTCGGTGATGGTGGGATTGCGTCCCTCGGTCTTGAAATAGGACTGGCAGAACATAATGTCGTCGATATCCATTGCCAAGCCGTAGGTCTTGATGAAGTCCTCCAAGCCTTGGCGATCCAGCTCCAAAAAGCCCTCCATGGTCTTGACGCGCGTGGGGATCTCATAGGAGATCTGCAAGGTCTCGGGCTTATCAAGGCTTGCCTCTCTTGCCTCCACGGGGTTGATGACGTACTTCTTGATCTCTGCCACCTCTGCGTCGCTGAGCGTGCCGTAGAGCGCGTAGAGCTTCGCGGTACGCACCAAGGGACGCTCACCCGTGGAGATGATCTGAATGCATTGTGCCGCCGAATCGGCTCTCTGGTCGAACTGACCGGGGAGGTATTCCACGGCAAACACCACAGCGCCTGCAAGATCGGGCTCATCCGAGACGATGTCGAGCTGTGGCTCGGAGAACACCGTTCCCTTGGCGTAGGAGAACAGCTCCTCGGTGATGTTTTCCGCATCGTAGCGGTTCAGGATGCGAACGTCCGTCAGGGACGTGATCCCCAAGAGGGAGCGCGCATCCGACAAAAGAGCCTTCGCCTCGTTGGCAAGCTCCTTTTTCTTTTCAACGTAAACTCTGTAAACCAAACTCAACTCTCCTTCCGCGCCATAAGCGCTCTCGCGCCGATGTCATGACGGTAGTACGCGCCCTCAAAGGAAATGCGCTCCACTGCCGCATAGGAAGCGGCAAGCGCTTCCTCTAAGCTCTCCTTCACTGCGGTAACGCCCAAAACACGACCGCCGCTCGTGCAAAGGACCCCGTCCTTTTGCTCGGCTCCCGCCACAAACACCTCCGCCGAAAGATCGGCAGGGATCGCGATGGGAAAGCCCTTCTTGTAGGAAACGGGATAGCCGCCCGACGCCATGATGACACAGGCCGCATGCCCCTTCGAAAATCTCACCTCGACCTCGTCCAGACGCTCCTCGGTGACCGCCTGCATCACGGTGAGCAGATCGCTCTCCAAAAGCGGCAGGACCACCTGCGTCTCGGGGTCTCCGAAGCGACAGTTGTATTCGATCACCTTCGGGCCGTTCGGGGTGAGCATCAGGCCAAAGTAGAGGCATAAGTCGGATCGTAGCCATGTCGTTCTGTGAGCCAAGGAGTTGTCAGGAGCTTTT
>JAZSKO010000158.1:0-12221 GCA_045534875.1 Eubacteriales bacterium
CAGGCGAGAGCGGTGATGGGCTTGATGTAGTCGCTCACGGAGCTGAACAGTCCCGCGCCGCCGCTGTCGTAATCCTCGGAGAGCCGATAGGAATTGACGTTGCGGATCTCGGTGGGCTCGGCGAGCGCGTTGTTGTAGTTGTAGGCGGCGCCGAAGCGCGACAGTTGTTCCTCGTTTGGATGGAAGCCCGTGTCTGTCATATCGAGCGGATCAAAGATCACGGCCTTCATGTAGTCGGAAAGACGCATCCCACTCACGACCTCGATCACGCCACCCAGCACGTCGTGGCAAAGGCTGTACCGATAGTGCGTTCCGGGCTCGAAGAACAGAGGGGCTTGCGCCATGGCGTTCACCAGCTCCAGCGTGGAGGCATGAGGATCCTTTCGCGCCTCGGCAAGGGCGGGAGAATTGAGATTATAGTCCAAGCCGCCGGTCATCGTGAACAGATGCTCCACGCGAAGGGTCGATGGAAGCGGCACGATCTCCCCGTTGGGAGCCTTTACGCGAAGATTGGCAAAGGCGGGGAGGTAGAGGGAAACGGGAGCAGCGAGATCGAGCTTGCCCTCCTCCCAAAGACGCATACCGGCGATGCAGGTGAGAGGCTTGGTGGCAGAGAAGATCCAGTAGAGATCGCGGTCGCTCACGGGCTTTGACTTGGCGGAATCCGAATATCCCACCATGCGGCGGAACACGACCTCTCCCTTATGGGTCACGATCAGGTCGCAGGCAGGCAGACCTCTTTGCGGCATGGAATCAATGAGCTGTTCGAGCTTCGAAAAATGCATGACGAGCCTCCGTTTACAAGAGATTTTCTTTCCCTTGATTATAGCACAATACAAGGGGAAAGTCAAGAGAGAACGAAAAAACAGCCAAGCCCCAAGGGCGTGCAAAATTAGCGGGGAAATCGCAAAATCTTTCACTAATACACGGTAGGGGCGAACTGCGTTCGCCCGCGGGAGACCGCAGGTCTCCCCTACGGATAAAAAAAGCTCCGCAGTAAACAAATAATTAGCCCCGACAGATTTTAAGGACTGTCGGGGTTAGTTTTATCCTGTCCGACAAAATGAAATTTTACTGTTCATCTTTGTTCAATGAATTGCAATGGAAAATTCCATTGCTGTAGGTCAGTTCTTCGCCATCAATGTATATCGCTCCGTTTTTACATTCAAAGGAAAATCTTGGTTCGTTCAATATCATCCTTGATATAACTTGAATTTGTTCAAAAGAAGTCAAGTCAAAAATATCGACACTCATATAAAATAAACCAGAACCCGATGTGTTATAGGACACAAGGTCTTTTGTGCCGTTGTTGTCATAATCCCACAAGCATAATTGATGGTGATATCCACCAAAAGTATCATATCTGTAAATCGTATGATTTACCATCAAAAAGCAATGTGCGTCACTCACCCAAAATACTTCAATATCAGATGTTTCATCAGAAATGCTTTTGGGGGTAATGTTCACAGTTCGGGTAATGTTATCCGTGTTGTAGTTATAATCCTTTTCACCGCCACGGATGTATCCATCGTTTTTCAAATTTTCCAGAAATTCATCACAGTGAAGATTGTTCGTCGTATTATAATCCGGAATAAAATAGCCTGTTTCGCTCTGTGTGTTTTTGCTTGGGTTGTTGGTTTCATTTGAAGTACTTGCCTCTGTTCTTCTATCCGAAGAGCAACCCGCCAATGCCAGCATGAATGTCATCGATAAAATAAATGCTATAAGTTTTTTCACTTTGAAAGCCTCCTTTATCAAATCCTTATTTATCGTTCTGTTTTATCGCCAGTTTCGCCTTTGTATTACAAAAGGCTTCGGGCAAAGCCCATACCCCTAAGGTTGCACGTATCCCGGGCTCCCTCCGGGAGGGAGCGAAGCTGACTGAGGGAGAGTGCGTTACAATGAGATTACTCCAAACCCAAAGTTACGCAGGCTCCTTCCGTCACGCTACGCGCGCCACCTTCCTCCCGGAGGAAGGCTTTTCGTTAGCCCCATTATAACACAAATCGGCAGAGAAAACAAGTTCTCTGCCGAAATTTTGTGACTGCCTTTTCTCCGTTAAGAATGCAGAGAGAAGGGGCTTGGCTGTTTTGATCGAACCGAGAAAGCATCAATCCTCCACCGTAATGGTGCGGAACATGATGCACTTGTGGGGGATGCCCTCCTCGTCCTGAATGGTGAAGTTACTGTAAACCAGACCGGCGGTTCTGTCATCGAGCGCGATGAGGTTGGAGTAGCCGCAGGTGGCGTTCTCCTCCATCGTCTTCCAAGGACGCTCCTTGGTCTTAACGAGATAGATGGGATCCTCCCAAACCTTGGCAGAGGGATCGGAGGTCGCGCGCAGAGCCAGACCCGGACGACCGAAGGTTGCCAGCGTCACGCCGCATTTGAGGGTGAGCAAGCAAGGCCAAACGCCGTGATTGTGGAACAACTCAGGCTCGGTCCACGTGTAGCCGCCGTCCTCGGAGCGGGTGTAGAAGCAGGGATCAAAGCAGCCCGTACGGATCAGACGGATCATCGAGCCGTCGGGGGTGAAGGTGATGTCGTTCTCGCCGAAGCCCTCAAAGGTCTTCTTGCGGAGAGGATTGTCCTCCTCGGGGGTGAAGGGCAGGAAGTTGGTCATCTCCCAGCTTCTGCCGCCGTCGGTGGACTTAAAGAGGTAGTTGCAGAGGTAGGGGAAGAACTCACCCGTCTTGGGGTCGGTTCCTGCCAGATAGTAGTGAGGCATCCAGAGCGTGCCGTCGGGCGCGATGCGGAGACGTCCGCGAGGACCGGGACGAACCAAAACGCCGAGACAGCTACGGATCAGCATGTACGGCCAATCGAGCTTGACGGGCTCGAGCGTTCCCGTGGGATTGTCCTTGGAGGTGCGGCGCAACATCCATGTGTGCGGCGTGTCGATGCTCTCGTCCAGCTCGTCAATGAGGTAGGCGGTGTGACCGAGCCAAGTGGTTCCCAAGGCGCGAGGGAGCTTCAAGCCTTCCAGCGGAATGCTCGGGCCCTGCGAGAAGCTGACGTATTCGCCGTTCGGAAGCTTCACGCCGGTGCCAAAGCGATCGTGCTTTTCAGGGTCAAAGGGCTCCCATGTTTGTCCGTTATCGTGGCTGATGTAAGCGCCGGGAGCAGAGCCGTATGCCCGCTCGCTGTCCGCGCAGACGTTGAAGGTGCAGTAGAGCGCGCCGTTGGCCAATTTTTGAATGCTGGGGAACTGGTAGCTGCCCCACTTTTCCTCACGGGAATTGGGACCCATTGCCACAACAACGGCATCCGAAATGTTTAATTTCATGGTTTTTTCTCCTTTTTTCGGTATCAAGATTGAAAAGATTACAGATAGGGAACGACCATCTTGCCGCCACGGTTACGGGTCTCAAGCTCGGGCTCGTTCTCCCAGTCGAGAAGCTGCTGGGAAACGGGGAGCAGATGGTACAGATCAGGCCCTGCGGGAACGAAGGCCTCGCAGTAGGCCGTACGCATATGGTGACCGTAGGTACCTTCGTTGACCTCGGTGCGCTTCTTGGCGTACACGCCGCCGTACTGCTGGCTCTCCATGCAGTTGAGCGCCTTGACCTTCAATTCGATCACGTCCGAGATGTCCACATAGAAGGGGACGAAGGGGGCGTGCATCGCGCCGAGAAGTCCGCAGCTCTGGGTCATGGGCGAGGCGATCATATAGAACATCCGCGCGATGCGCCAACCGGGAGTGGAGGTCTTAAAGTCCACGCGTCCTGCCAACGCCAGCGCATGGCTGACGATCTTGGAGGTGGTGGCGTGATGGCTTCCAACGCCGCCGTCCTCGAAGGGATAGTGCGTGATGATGATGTTGGGCTTGACGTCACGGATCACGGCCGCCACGGCCTCAATGATCTCAACGTTCTCCAAGAGCACGTTGTCGTCAAAGCTGAGGAAGCGTACGTCGGGGATGCCGAAGCAAGCGCAGGCGTCGCGAGCCTCCTTGTATTTCACCTCCTCGCGCTCCTTGAGGATCCGCTCAAATTCCTCGCGCTCATCCTCAGGGATGCCGTTGCGGTAGCGCTCGGAGATCACGGTGTCGTGAATGCGGAGTCCTTGCGTGAGTGCCAGACAGGTTACACTGTCGCCGTTTTGGATGTGATGAGCCAGCGTTCCGCCACAGTGGTCGAACACGTCTGCGGGATGACCTCCCACCACCAAGAGCCTCAATTTCTGTCCCATAATGGTTCTCCTTTTTGGTTTGTATTTGCGGCGGATCGCCAACGGCCGACGGTATCCGCCCATGAAAACGGTCGCCGAGACCGATTGTGGGCTCGGTTCTCGTTTACATTATTATAAACAAAAAATCACCATTTGGCAATGAATGATTCGGCAAGATTTACAAAATAAGTTGCCGAATCGTTGCATTTCGCGTGTTTTTGGATTTTTCTCCTTTTTGCACAAAAAAGACCCTCCAAAATTGACGAAACGGACAAGCCTTGGGTTGGCTGTAAAAAGCCCGTCCGTTTTTAAAAACGGACGGGCGACGTTTATTGGGAAACAACGGGTCTCTCGACGGAGGACGCATCCTCCTGACGAAGCGACCCAAACGCCTCATAGAGCCACAGAAAGCGGATCATGTTGTCGGGTTGCTTGGGGAGAAGCTCATAGTAAACGCCATCGGCGGAGAAGACCAGAGCCTGCGTTCCGTGCATGGCCATCTGCGTGATCGAGGTGGTGGGGATGGCAAGCTCGCCGCAACGAAGCTCGTCGGCGGAAAGCGAAAGCGCGCCCTCGGTAAGCGGGATCGCCACGTGCTTTTCGATCTTGGCAACGGTGGCAGAGCCGCGGTAGATGGCGCCGCCTCGCGCGTCCTCCAAGGTCCCCTGCCTCTGCCAAAGGGCAAGGTCGCGCACGGTTTGGAAGGGAGCGTTCTCCAAAAGCCCGTAGACGTTGACCGAGAAGGTAAGACCGCATACGGCGCAACGCGCCTGATGCTTCTTGGTTTGGAGAGAATTATGCGCGCGACAGGAGGGACAAAGATAGACGAACCGTTCCAGCCCCTCGGCCAAGGCACGTCCCTTGTATTTCTTGGGAGCCTTCGCCTGCGTTTCGTAGGCATTTTCATAGAGGTCGCGGTCGATGGCGGCGGCAAGCTCTTCCTCGCTCATCGCGGCCACCTGCTCCTTGGTGTAGACCGTCACGGGAGCGCCGCTGATCGGTCCTCGCCGCATCCCCTTACCGCTCGACCACATGGGACTGAGAAGATAGCCACCCGTGAGCCGATAGGTCACAAGCCCGCATCGGGCGGCCTTGATGAGCTTGACGGTGGAGGGATGGAGGGGGCAGGTCACGCCGTCCCACGTCCGCACGCCCTCGGCAAACATACAAACGCTCATGCCCTTTTTGGTCTTTCGCATCACGTCCATCGCGGTCGAGGCCGCCACGCTCCCCTTATAGCGAATGATGGGGGCAAGCAGGAAGCGGATCAGAGGGTAGGCGACCTTCCAGCGCGTGATATGCTCGCTGGCAACGAAATACATCTGTCGCGGAAAGCTCACGCCAACAAAGAGGGGATCGTAGTCGGTGGCGTGGTTGGAAAGAACGATGTAATTTTCGGGCAGATGGTTCGCCCGTTTGAATTTGTACCCAAATCGGATCTTCAAGAAAAGCACGACAAGGGGATACAGAAGGGAATACAGAAAACGGTGCTTTTTGTTCATATGTCCTCCGTTTGACGGAATCGGCAGAGCCGTTTTTATCCTACCTACAGAATCATTATATCACAACACCGCTTCCATTTCAACCATTATTTGTGAATTTTACGGAGGATTCAAGCGGACATTCTGCACGCAAAAAAGGGCACTCCTTGGGACAATATCATTCCGTTAACAATCTCCCTCTCAGTCACCTACGGTGCCAGCTCTCCCGAAGGGAGAGCCTTTCAAAAAATTCTTAACGGAACGACATTGTTCCTTGGGAGTGCCCTTCGTTTCGTTTTGAATGGTATGGGGAAGCGGCTTGTCACTTCCCATCGGTCGGCGGCTGGGGAAGATCGAAACAGTCGGACTCAGGGAAGAGCGGCAGCACGTCGATGCCGATCGTGGTCTCCCAGTAGGCAAGCTGCTGGTCGTAGCGAACTTGCTCAAAGGGAAGCTCCTTTGTGTACAGCGTGGGAACGCCGTTTGACAGGGTAAACACCACATAGACCCAGAAATTCTCTCCGCTGAACAAAAGCAATTCGTCCGAGCCGTCCTCGTCGAGATCGGAAAAGGCGTAGCCAATGGCGTCCTCTTTGGGAGAGGATCCGCCGAGTGCCGTGGGATACATCCGATCGACCCGCTCTTTGAGGAAAAGGTAGGTGTCAAGCCGCTCCTGCGTGGAGCAATCGAACAGGATGTCGAGCTTATCCCGATAATAAGGCTCGATCTTGCGGATGTTGTAGGATGAGGTCAGATGGTGGATCGACTTCAAAAGCGAATCGTAGGAATCGAAGGTGAGGGTGGTGAAGGGGAGCGGCTGGTCACACGGGAGATAGGTTTGCACGTTCTCTTCGGTAAAATCGTACCAGTACGCAAAGCGAAGCCCCTCTGCGCGAAGCGCGGCAAGGAAGGCGTCCTTGGTTTCGTACGGCTCGTAGGAGGCCGTTCCGTCGGCGTTCTCATAGGCAAAATACGTCGTTCGCTCGACGTAGTGCGAGCCCTCATAGTAGGAGTCGGTAAATCCCCCGTGAAAGATGTGAATCTTACGTACGTTGGAGTTCAGACTGTATGTGTGGGAAAACATCATGCCGTTTTGGAGCAGCTCCGTGGGCAGGTTGATGTGCAGGAGATTCAGCCGCAGCTCCCTGCTGTCAAGATCCGCATAGCGCAACAGATACGTGAATTCCCCATTCCGAAGCAACAGATCCAGAATGCCGTCGCCATCCATGTCCACAAGTGCGAACTGCGTGGTCTTTTTGTACCATTCGGGAGAGGAGTTGGCGAAGGAGGTGATCAGCGTGCGGAACATGGCCACCTCGCGTCGAGAGGCAAGCTCGGCCAGCTCGTCTTCGGTCATAGGAACGGCATCGCCAATTATGTCCTCGTAGTTTTCATAGAAGGCGGCAAGCTCAAAGGGCGCGTATTTGTCCGGTATGGATAGAAAATGGAGACGAAGGGTGTCTCGGTGGTAAACTGCCGGCGTGCGTCCCTCCAAAAAGCCCCAATGCTCGTCGAGCAGGGAGAGGTATTCCGCCTCGGAAATGCGATGCTTCTCGCCGTTTATCATTTGACAGTAGAGCTGTACCGCCTCGCCGTCCACCCATTCATGTCCGTCAAGACCGAATTGCGCGAGGATCTCGGTCTTGCCCGTTTCGCCGTTGAGGCGCAGGACGGTTCTTTGGTTGGTGTCTGCCCCGTTACTTCCCACCTCATAGAGCAGACCTCTCTCGTCTATAAACACCGTGGTGCGATTCGTGCCGCTTTTCAAGAGGATGGGGCGGTCGTCTACCGTGGTAAAGATCGCCACAAGGGTATAGTCGTTGCGGAGAAGGAGCAATTCGAATACGCCATCGTCGTTGATGTCCCGAACCGTGAAGCCAAAGGCCATTTGCCCATCCACGTCACGGTTGCCCTCCTCATCAAGGGGGTAGAGCGTGAGCAGGGAGGTGAACAGCGTGTCGAACCAAGCCGCTTCCTGCTCGCTTGTGATGCCGAACGCCTCGCTGTAATCCACGAAATCGTTGAAATAGGGAATGATGAACAGGATGCGGTCAACCATACGGAGCAGAGATTTGTAGCTTTCAAAGGAATAGGTCTCATTCGGGGCGGTCAAGGGAAGGCGCACGTCGCTTTTCGAGTCGCCGATCGCATGATAGCGAAGATAGAGGTCACCGCCAAAGATGCTTGCCGAAAGGACGGGCATGGGCTTTTTTTCGAGATCCAGATGGAATTCCTTATAGAAGGAGGTGTCCCCAAACATACTCTCCACCACAACAACGCGCGCATCCAACGGCCCCGTGAGGTAGGCCACAAGCCCCTCCGAGGCGGCCACGGCGTAGTCGAAGACCTTGGAAAAGCGATCGCGTTCGGTGTCGTAAAGCTGATATTGCCGACCGCCGTCCTCCATAGCAAGCGAAATGCAAAGGATGGTGTGCGCTTCCATGAAAAAGCGAGGCTCGCGCTCGCAGGAGGCTTGCATCACGATCTGCTTGTCCGTGTCAAACACCGCATAGCGGTAGCCATCGACGGTCTTGATGGCAGAGTAGTGGGCTTCCAAGTCGATCTTGCTCTTTTCGGATCGCTCCGAGATCGCGCCGCTCTGCTTGTGGACCAGCCGCTCGTCGCTCGCCATGGCGCGCGCCCCCTCCAAGCACCACGAAAGACGAACGACGTGGTAATAGTCCGCCTGCCCCAGCGTCTCCCTCGCATCCAAGACCCAGTATTGAAGCCGTACGTCGCGGTCGATCGCGGCATCGAGAGAGGCAAACTGCGAGCGAACGAGCTGCAAGGCCTCGTCCTCGGAGATCGTCGCCGCCGCGCCGTCTGTTTCGGGCGTGCCGTCCCCCTCTGATGTAGGGGGCGTTGTGCCGCCCAAATCGGACACAGGAGGCAGCATGACGCAGGCAGAGAGGGGCAGGCAGAGCGCAAGACAAAGAAGAATGGAAAGAAAGCGGTTCATACGTCCTCCTTATAGAAATAAAATGTTATTCTTTTCCGTCGTTGAAAAGGGCGGGATCGTGATGCCCATGGTTTTGTCGATCCAGATCTCGTCGATCGTTGTCCAATGCCCCTCCATGTATTGGCTCAGGAGCAGAACGTAAACCGAGGACGGCGCGTGTCGGTTGTAGCCGATCTGCACGCGGTTTTCTTTGGCTTGCTCGCCCCAATACTGCCAAGCGATCGTGATCGCGTCATTGCGGGAAATGGGATGGGACCAAGAGGCTTCCAGCGGAGAAAACTCGATCCTTGTTTTCGGATTGTTCTCAAAATAGGTCAGGAGCTCCTCTCGGGTGACCTGTCCACCCCCAATGTAATATGCGGCATCGGGCTCGCCGTCGTTGACGATCCGCCACAGCTCTCTTGTTCGGAGAGACGGGCCATCGAAATACAGTTGATTTACGCCGTATTCAAAGTCACTGCCGTTGTGACTCCAAGAGTAGGAGCCGTCGGTTTTCAAATAGTAGAAGGTGTGAACCGAAAATTTATAAGAGTAGACCTCTCCCTCATAATAGCGCAGGATCAACGTGTCGGTGCAATCAATGATGCATTCCTGCACAGAGTCGCCGTCCAGATCAACGTAGGCATATCCCAGATTCTCGCATTCCGGGAGAGGGATCCCTTCGTAGGTTGTGCAATACGCAAGATCACGCATCAAGAATTGCTCGTACTTTTTTATGGCGATCTCGTTTGGCGACAGGGAAGGATCGGGAAGGGGATTCGGATCGGCTTCCTCGTCGTCCTCCTCAGGGCTTGTACTCTCCCGACATTCTCCCGTCATCGCATCCACCCATAGCTCCTCATAGATCCTGACACTACGCGGCGGTTGCGCGCAGTAAACATCGACAACGTGGTTCGCATACCCTTCCCACTGCAAACCGATATGATAGCTCTGCGTATCGAGACTTGGCTTTTCTAAGATCACGATTTTGCAGACGTAGACGCTTCCGGCCGCCCCATCGGTCATTCCGCTTTTCCAATCCCAATGCTCCGAAGCAAGCGAGACGGCTTTTTCCGAGGAGATCGGATACACGCACGAACGATCCAGAGGGGAGTAGACCACCTGCCGTTTCCCTATGAGGTTGGAATCGTAATACTCCCCGAATTCGTCATACGTGACCTGCAAGCCATTCACAAAGCATTCTTGAACCCCATCGTGATAGGGACTTGTTTGGTTGATTTTGTATATCTCCTTGATGCGAAGGGACGCCCCTTCAAAGGCAAGTCGGCTGCATCCGCGCGTGCAAGAATTCGATTCGGACGAATCGATCCAGTAAAAAGAACCGTCGGTGTTCAGATTGAAGAAGCTCTTGCGGTCGAAGCGATAGCTGTAAACGGTGTTGTTTTCGTAATGCAACACGATATGCTCGTTTGAGGGGGATTGAAGGATATATTCCACGATCCCGTCTCCGTCCATATCCAAAATGGCTTTGCAAAGGATCTCATGATCGCCAAATCGCACGCTATCACTCGGAAAACAGCAGTCCTTTAATGCGATCTCGCCCAAGCGTTCATCCACCACGCGGATCTCATCGTGGATGGCCGCTTCGTACATCGCCATCGCGACGGCGTTGGATGGGGGGAGAGGATCGCTCGTCGCCGTTGGATTCGTGGTCGTGGGCGCGGTGGAACCTTGTCCCTGCTGATCGGCCGCGTGACACGAAGCCAACGAAAGAAGCAGAAGCAAGCAAAGCAAAAAGGGAATATATCTTCTCATTTTTTCATCTCCTTTATATTTTTATATTGATAAAACAAGGATAGCCTGATGGGAACGTCGCCCGAGCGAACGATTTACCCCTTGTCGTCGGGAGCATATGGAAGGATGGTTTCTCCCGTGTTTTTATCTACCCATATTTCATCAAAGGTAGAATAGTGATCGATAACGTATCTTCGAATGACGAAAACGTAGACCGAGTCGGGCGCCCAACGATTGACTCCGTGCTCAACAAGGTATCCGTTTTCTTTTATGTCAAATCTCTTCCAATAATCCTCTGCGATCGCGATCGCCTCATATCGGGAAATTTTATGTTGCCAAGGCACGACCAAAGAGGAAAACGAAATGCGTGACTTGGGATTTTCTTCCCAATATTTTTGAAGCTCTTCAAGACTCACCTCTCTGCCGCCGATATAGTACTTAGCATCCGGCTCACCGTCATTGACTATCCGCCAAAGCTCTCTCTCTTTTATATCAGCCCCTTCAAAAGAAAGCTGTGTCTCTCCGTATTCAAAATCGCTTCCATTGTGATTCCAAGAGTGTGAGCCGTCGGTTTTGAGATAATACAAATTTCTGAAAATGAAGGAATAAAGGAAAACCGTGCCCGCGTAATAGCGAAGGATCAAGGTATCGCCGCAGTCTATAACAAGCTCACATACGCCGTCCTTGTCCATATCGGTATAGGCATATCGCATGTTCGTCTCGTTTTGAAGAGGGATCCTATTGTAAGGCGTTTTGACATCCTTAAGATCGAAGTACGACTCGCAAAGCACGTCATACACCTGCTCGTTTCCGTTTAAGACTTGCTCATACGCAACGATCGCCTTGTCTGCCTGTGTAAAGGCATTTTGATCAAACGTGCTCGTTCGAACAGGCAACGTGACAGACTCGTCCACATCCGAGGTTTGGTTGAAATACACCAGCTCAAGGGCCATTTCGCGTTCCGTAAATTCTGCCTTCGATATCGGCATCACCTCGCGGGGAGAGAAATCCAACGAAAACGGCTTGTAAAATTCGTTCTTGTTGAAAATATCTCTTACCACAAGAGTACCCTTGGTTGCGGCATCCTCCTGCGGCGCAGCAACGTAAGCCAAAAGATTTCCCGAAGTCGCAACCACACAAAGGAATTCCTCGGAGAAGCGATCGTTCTCTATGTCATAGTATTTGCTGACCGACGTGCCTGTTCCCATTCCAATGCGGATCTCAAGTACCGATCTGTCGATCGTGGAGATACGAAGCGGTCTATCGGTGACGTCAACCAGTACCTCTTTTCCCCAGCGGTCATAAATGTGATATTCGTGTTTGCCGAGTCCTATCTTTTTTATTTTGTAATAATCGGTTGCGTCCATGATCTGGCCATAACCCGTGTCATTCGAATCGGTGTCATCCTTCTTGCCGTCATCCGTATCGGCAGTGAGATCCGTATTATTCTCGCCATTGTTGTCAGACGGCAATTTGTCATCCCTGTTTTGAGCGTTACACGAAACCAGCGATATCAACATCATCAAGCAAAGGAAAAAGGCGATATATTTTTTCATGAAAGGTCTCCTTGTTTTTCTCTCTCAATGCTACTATATCATATCAAAAAATCGTTGTCAATAGGGTGGGGGAAAGTTTTTTATAAGGCCGTTTTTGATCCCAAAGTGGAGCGTGGGTGGGGGATGGCATTCCAAAAACAACTTGACAAATTGGGCGGCGTATGGTATTATGAAGTGTAAAAAAGCATCCGAGCAAGGATGCGTCCCTTTCGAGGATGCCATTTGGCTTGGATAAGGAAACCGCACCTCGGACTTGAACTGATTTAAATAAAAAAGCTTTTCTCCCAACGGGAGAAAAGCCACCTTTTCTTTTCTCTCTTC
>JAZSKO010000208.1:0-12199 GCA_045534875.1 Eubacteriales bacterium
GAACACGAAGGCAATAAAGGAATATATTGCAGATCAATTGAAAAGGGATCAGGAGAGTGACCAGTTAGCAATGTTCGACCCACGGGACCCATTTATGGGTAGTAAGTAACAATTGCATGGCTGGCAGACCAATCTGAAGCGCACTTGTGCGCAGCCAGTAGTATTAGGGCTATGCCCGAAACTGAAATACCCCCCGTTTTACGGGGGGATATTTATTTTCTGCATTTTTATGTAACTTTTTTGTATTTTTTGCAGAAAATCAACGCGATGCGGTTGACAGAAGGGGGGAAAAGGTGTATAATGTAAGGTAATTATTTTGTCTTCGCATGGCGCGGAGAGGTTTGGAGGATATGGCATGAACGAGACGATGAGAGGACTGGGCGCGAAGCGATCGGTGATCAGAGAGCTGTTTGAGTACGGAAACAAAAGAAAGGCCGAGATCGGAGCCGACAACGTGTTTGATTTCAGCTTAGGCAACCCCAGTGTTCCTGCTCCCGATGCGGTGGGAGAGGAGCTGGAGCGCTTGATCCGTGAAACCCCTGCCGTTGCTCTTCATGGCTATACCTCGGCGCAGGGAGATCGCTCGGTGCGCGTGGCCATCGCGGAGTATCTCAATCAGACCTACGGCGCCGGAGCCGATCCCGATCTGCTCTACATGACCGTTGGAGCCGCCGCATCCCTGACCATCTCGCTCACGGCGATCCTGAATCCCGGAGATGAGGTTATCCTGCTGGCCCCCTTCTTTCCCGAGTATCGGGTGTTTGTGGAGCGAACCGGAGCCAAGGCGGTCACGGTACTCTCGGATATGGAGAGCTTCCAGCCCGATTTTGATGCCTTGGAGAAGGCGATCACGAGCCGCACCAGAGCCGTCATCGTCAATTCTCCCAACAATCCCACGGGCGCGGTCCTCTCCGAGGAGAGCATTCGTCGCCTTTCCGATCTGCTGTCTCGCAAGGCAGAGGAAGCGGGAGAGCCGATCTATCTCATCGCGGACGAGCCTTATCGCGAGTTGGTCTACGGAGACGTGACGGTTCCGTATCTGACGAACTATTACGACAACACCATCGTATGCTATTCGTTCAGTAAATCCCTGTCCTTGCCCGGCGAGCGCATCGGATATATCCTCGTTTCGTCTCGGGCGACCGACCCGAAGGCACTCTATGAGGCGGTTTGCGGAGCGGGAAGAGCGCTTGGATTCGTTTGCGCGCCGGCTCTGTTCCAGAAGATGATCCCTGCGTGCCTCGGAATGACGGGCGATCTTTCGGTCTACCGAAGAAACCGCGATCTGCTCCTGAACGCCCTCACCTCCTACGGCTTCCGCGTTGCGCCTCCGGATGGAGCCTTCTACCTTTTCGTCAAGGCTCCCACCGCCGATGCCGTTGCCTTCTCCGAGAAGGCCAAGGAGATGGAGCTTCTGATCGTTCCCGGTGATGACTTCGGCTGCTGCGGCTACGTGCGGATCTCCTATTGCGTATCCACCGAGCAGATCGAGCGCTCGTTGCCTGCCTTCCGCCGCTTGGCAGAGGCTTACGGACTGTGTTGATGAGCATGGAGGACGGTATGGAAGAAGAAAAGAAGGACCTGTTGGAGCAGGCGAGAGCCACCATCAACGAGGTGGATGCCGAGATGGCGAAGCTCTTTGTTCGCCGTATGGAGGCCGCCCGATTGGTGGCCGAATACAAAAAGCAGAACGGGCTTCCCGTGTTTGACGAGGTGCGCGAGGCCGACGTCATTCGCAAGAACGCAGAACGGGTAGAGGATCCCGAACTGCGCGAATACTATATGAATTTTATCCGAGAGAATATGAAGCTCTCCAAGGCATATCAATCCCGTCTGTTGGAGGGGATGCGCGTGGCGTACAGCGGAACGGTGGGGGCGTTTGCCCACATCGCAACGGGAAAGCTCTTTCCGACCGCACAGCGCATCGCCTACAACAGCTTCCCCGAGGCCTACCGCGCCGTGGAGATGGGAGACTGTGACGTTGCCGTGCTTCCCGTGGAGAACAGCTCCAACGGAGAGGTGGGGCAGGTGACCGATCTGATGTTTTCGGGAAGCCTGTATGTCAACGAAATGTTTGATCTTGCGGTCACGCACGACCTTTTGGTTCGCCCGGGAACACGCATGGAGGATATCAAGACCGTTATCAGCCACGCCCAAGCGCTGGGACAATGCGCCGAGCAGATCCAGAAGCATGGATGGCAGACGCAGGAGTATCCCAACACGGCCTTAGCGGCAAAATACGTGTCCGAGTGCAACGACCCCACGGTGGCGGCAATCGCCAGTGAGGAGGCGGCTGAGATCTTCGGCTTGGAGGTCTTGGAGCGCAATCTCAACGCCAGCCGAAGCAACACCACGCGCTTTGCGGTCTTTTCCAGATCCGAGAACCCGCACATGACGGGTGGCATGGGTGCGCATTTCGTGCTGGTCTTTACGGTTCGCAACGAGGCGGGGGCGTTGGCGAGAGCCATCGACGTGATCGGTCATTACGGCTTCAATATGCGGACTCTGCGAAGCAGACCCATGAAGGAGCTGTTGTGGCAATACTATTTCTACATGGAGGCAGAGGGCGATATCCATACCCGAGACGGGGAAAATATGCTCCGCGCTCTGTCGGTGTTCTGCGACCGCTTGAAGCTGGTCGGCAGTTATTCTCGCGTGTGAGGATGAGGGCATGATACTGAAACTGGATCTGAACGAAAAAAGCTACGACATTGTGGTGGAGAGGGGAGTGCTTTCCCACGTTGGGGAGTATCTTCGTCTGAACCGCCGTGTCCTGATCGTCACCGACAGCGGCGTGCCGAGGGAGTATGCCGAGGAGGTGGCGCGTCAATGCCAAAGCCCCGTGATCGAGGTGATCCCCATGGGAGAGGCGAGCAAGAGCCTTTCCATGCTGGAAAGACTTCTTTCGGAGATGCTCCGCGAGGGATTCACCCGAACCGATTGCGTTGTCGCCGTTGGTGGCGGCGTGGTTGGAGACTTGGCAGGCTTCGTGGCGGCCACCTATATGCGAGGGATTGATTTTTACAACATTCCCACCACCCTTCTCTCGCAGGTCGATTCCTCGATCGGAGGTAAGGTGGCGGTGAACCTGCAAGGGGTCAAGAATTGCGTGGGAGCCTTCCATCAGCCGCGCGCGGTGATGATCGACCCCGACACCCTCAAAACATTACCCCAAAGGCAGATCGCCAACGGAATGGCAGAGGCGATCAAGATGTCCCTGACATCCGACGCCGAATTGTTTGCCATCTTCGAAAACGGGGAGGAAATGACCCGTTTGGAGGATGTGATCCTGCGCTCCTTGCAGGTCAAGAAGACGGTGGTCGAGCAGGATGAAAAGGAGACGGGACTAAGACGTGTGCTGAATTTCGGACACACGCTGGGACATGGAATCGAATCGGGAGAGGCTCTGCACGGGCTCTACCACGGCGAATGCGTGGCTCTGGGAATGCTTGCCATGTGTCGGGGAGAGGTGAAGGAGCGGCTTCTTGCCGTTTTGCGTCGCGTGGGTCTTCCCACAACGCTTCCCGTTGCCCCCGAGACGGTTTTGGGCTTTTTGTCACACGATAAAAAATGCGAGGGATCGCGCGTATCGGCGGTCTGGGTGGATGCGATCGGTAGCTTCGAGATCCGCTCGGTGGAGCTGACGGCCTTTTGTGAGGAGGCGCGCCCCGCGTTGGAGGCTCTGCTTCCGAGATAAGAAAGACAGGAGCAAGTAGCATGAAAAATACATTTGGAAACAGCGTGGCCGTTACCCTGTTCGGGGAGAGCCACGGTATGGAGATCGGAGCGGTGCTGGACGGCTTTGCGTCGGGGATCGCGGTGGATGAGGACTTCATCCGCCATCAGCTCAGCCTGCGCCGACCGGGAGGGGACGGGCTTTCCACCCCACGCGCGGAGGCCGATCCCTTCCGCATCGTCAGCGGCGTGTTCAACGGCTACACCACGGGAACGCCGATCTGCATTCTGATCCCCAACAGCAACACACAAAGCAAGGATTATCAAAAGGGCGCGGCAAGACCCGGACACGCCGACTACACCGCCGAGTGCCGCTATCACGGCTTTCAGGATTACCGAGGCGGCGGTCATTTTTCGGGACGGATCACGGCGGCACTGGTGGCCGTGGGAGCGCTGGCTCTGTCGGCCTTGAAGCAAAAGGGAATTCGCGTCGGGACGCATATCGCCTCCTTGGCGGATGTCGCGGATCGTGCCTTTGACGATCTGCAAGCCGACATCGACTTGCTCTCGGATCGGGTGTTCCCGGTGCTGGACGAGGCGGCGTCCAAGCAGATGAAGGCGCGCATTTTGGAGGCAGGCGGACAGGGCGACAGCGTTGGCGGCGTTTTGGAGACCGTGGTAACGGGGATGCCGGCAGGCGTGGGCGAGCCTTGGTTCGACACCGTGGAGGGATTGCTTTCCCACGCGCTCTTTTCAATCCCCGCCGTCAAGGGCGTGGAGTTTGGAGACGGCTTCGGCATGAGTACCCTGCGCGGTAGCCTTGCCAACGATCCCATGCGCGTCGAGAACGGCAAGGTGGTCACTACGACCAACCGAAACGGAGGCATCAACGGAGGCATCACGAACGGGATGCCGCTCCGCTTCCGTTGTGCCGTCAAGCCCACTCCCTCCATTTCCATTTTGCAAGAGAGCGTGGATCTTTCCACGATGGAGAACACCGAGCTTGCCGTGGTGGGACGCCATGATCCTGCCATCGTGCATCGCGCTCGCGTGGTGGTGGACAGCGTCACGGCGGTCGTTTTGTGCGATCTGTTGGCGCAGCGCTATGGAAGCGATTGGATCGCGGACGAAAATAAGTAAGAGGAAGTAAGACAGAAAGAAAACGAAAGAAGGTGGATTTCTTGGAATACGGATTGATCGGAGAACGTCTGGGACATAGCTTTTCCGCCGAGATCCATCCTCTGTTGCACCCTGCGTCCTACGTGTTGCGCGAGGTGGCAAGGGAGGAGCTGGACGCGTTCCTTACGAAACGGGATTTTCAAGGGATCAACGTCACCATTCCCTATAAGCAGACCGTCCTGCCCTATCTTGCCTACACAGAGCCGCAGGCGGAGCGGATCGGGGCGGTGAACACGGTTCTCTGCCGAGAGGGGAAGCTATACGGATATAACACGGATTTTTACGGTATGTGTCGTCTGTTCTCCCACTTGGGGGTATCTCCCAAGGGGAAGAAGGTGGCGATCTTGGGTACGGGAGGCACGTCACTGACCGCCATGGAGGTGGCGCGAGAGCTGGGGGCTGAGGAGATCCTGCGCGTCAGCCGCTCCGAGCGAGCCGACGCCATCACCTATGAGGCCCTGATCCGGGATCATCGGGATACGCAGGTCATCATCAACACCACTCCCTGCGGAATGTATCCGCACAGCGAGGACGCGCCGCTCGACCTTTCTCCCTTCCATGAGCTTGCCTGCGTGGTGGACGCGATCTACAATCCGCTTCGCACAAGACTCGTCTTGCAGGCGAGAGAGCGGGGAATTCCCGCCGAGGGAGGCTTGTTTATGCTGGTGGCGCAGGCGGTGCGAGCCTCGGAATTGTTCCATGATTGCACCTACACGGAGGATACCTGCGAGCGCATTTGGAGACAGTTGGAGCGTCGCAAGGAGAACGTGGTGCTCATCGGAATGCCGGGAAGCGGCAAGACAACGGTGGGCGAGCTTTTGTCGAAGCGTTTGGGGCGTCCCTTCGTGGACACCGACCGCGCCTTCACCGAGCAGATCGGCAAAACCCCTGCCGAGGTGATCGAGCAGGAGGGAGAGGCGGTCTTTCGGGATCGCGAGACGCAGGTGCTAAGACAGGTGCTGGACGGCTTAAACGGAGCCGTGATCGCCACGGGCGGCGGCATCATCCTGCGAGAGGAAAACATCACCCTGTTGCGTCAAAACGGAAGGATCTGCTTCTTGGATCGTCCTTGGCAAAGCCTGATCCCCACCTCCGACCGCCCCCTTTCGGGAACGGCAGAACTGTTGGAGAAGCGATATAACGAACGATACAGCCGCTATTGCCGAGCGGCGGATCTGCATCTGACCGACCCCGCGTCGGCAGAGGATGCGGCGCAAACGGTGGCAAAGGAGTTTGAACTATGAAACTATACATATTGAACGGCCCGAATCTGAATATGTTGGGTGTACGCGAGCCGGAGCACTACGGCGCGGAGACCTACAAATCCCTGATCGAGCGCATCCGGACGCATAGCGCCGAGCGTGGCGTGGAGGTCGTTTGCCGTCAATCCAACCATGAGGGAGATCTGGTGGATTGGATTCAGGAGGCCTATTTTGAGGGCGCGGACGGAATTGTCATCAATCCGGGCGCCTATACCCACACCAGCATCGCGCTTTTGGATGCGGTCAAATCGGTCAAGCTTCCGACCGTGGAGGTGCATATCTCCAAGGTGGAGGAGCGAGAGGATTTCAGACAGGTCAGCTATATCCGAGCCGCCTGTGTCAAGACCATCACGGGACACGGTAACAACGGCTATCTGGAAGCCATCGACTATCTCGTTGATCGCGCAACGGAGGGAGAGGCATGAGGATCATCGTTACCCCCGGAGCGGCGACAGGAATCGTTGCCGCCCCACCCTCCAAAAGCATGGCGCATCGTCTGTTGATCTGCGCGGGGCTCGCCGAGGGGGAGAGCATCATCCACGGCTTGTCCGATTGCGAGGACGTCAAGGCAACGCTCGATTGCCTGCAAGCGATGGGCGCGGTCTGCGAGAACAGAGGGGGTGGAACCGTCTCGATTCGGGGCATTGACGCTTTGAACTGTCGCCCGAGCGAGCCGCTTCGTTGCCGCGAGAGCGGAAGCACCCTGCGGTTTCTTATCCCCACACTCCTTCTTTGCGGACGGAATGCCACCTTTACAGGCTACGGAAGACTGATGGAACGCCCCATGACGGTCTATGAGCGACTTTGCTCGGAGCAGGGCTTCCGTTTCTTCCGAGAGGGAAATATCCTCACGGTCGGAGGTCGCCTGCAAGCGGGCGTGTATCGCTTGGCAGGGAATGTGAGCAGTCAGTTCATCAGTGGACTGCTGTTTGCTCTGCCGCTCTGCGAGAAGGACAGCGCGATCGAGCTGGTCTCCTCGGTGGAAAGCCGCTCCTACATCGCGCTCACGCTGGATGCCTTGCAGCAGTTCGGCGTTCGTGCCTACTGGGAGAATGAAAAAAGGCTCTGCATCCCGGGCGGTCAGCGATACCAACCGCGAGAGGTACGCGTGGAGGGAGATTACTCAAATGCGGCGTTTCTGGACGCTCTGGGTGGTCTCGGAGGACAGGTGCAGGTCACGGGTCTGCGTGCCGACAGCCTGCAAGGAGACCGTGTCTATCGGAACATGATGGAAAGTCTGGACGCAAGTGGCGAGCAGGAGCTGTCGCTGGCTGATTGTCCCGACCTCGGGCCGGTTTTGTTTGCCTATGCGGCGGCGAAGAACGGTGGGATCTTTACCGACACGCGCCGTCTGCGTATCAAGGAGAGCGACCGCGTGGCCGCCATGTGGCAGGAGCTTTCCAAGCTTGGCGTGACGCTTCTGGCCGAGGAAAATCGGGTGGAGATCCCGAAAACCACGTTGCAAGCCCCCAAGCAACCGCTGGAAGGACACAACGACCATCGCATCGTCATGGCGCTCACCCTGCTTCTCACCCTCACGGGAGGGGAATTGGAGGGCGCGGAGGCCGTGAAGAAAAGCTATCCCAATTTCTTCTCGGAGCTGAGGGCCTTAGGGATCACCATTCAAGAGGAAATTTGAAAAAACAAGCAAAAGTGAAAGAAAACCATGAAACTGAAGCAAGATACCAATATACTGATCGTGGGGCTTGGCGTGATCGGAGGCGGTTACGCCAAGGCACTCACCACCAAGGGCTACCGCGTGCAATGCATCACCAAGGAGCAAAGGGACATTGATTACGCCATCGCCCACGGCATTCTCGAAAGCGGCTCGACCGAGGTCACGCCCGAGCTTGTGGGAGGAGCGGATCTTTTGATCCTCGCAGTCTACCCCCATACCCTGCTCGAATGGTTGGAGCAATACCAAGGCTACCTTCGCCCGGGCGCGGTCATCACCGATGTGACCGGTGTCAAGGGCGCGATCGTAGGCGAGGTGCAGGCGATGCTTCGATCGGACGTCGAGTTCATTGCCGCCCACCCCATGGCGGGACGTGAGCGAAGCGGCGTGGAATACAGTGACGATCGCGTCTTTCAGGGAGCGAACTACATTGTCACCCCCACCGAGAAGAACACCGAGGAGGCCATCGCGCTCTGCTGTGAGCTGGGTGAAACGCTGGGCTTTGCGCGCATCTCCTGTCTTTCTCCCGAAAAGCACGATGAAATGATCGCCTTTCTCTCCCAGCTCACCCACTGCATTGCCGTGGCGCTCATGAATTGCAACACCGAGCCGGGCTTGGAGGCCTACACGGGCGACTCCTTCCGCGATCTGACGCGGATCGCCAAGATCAACGACGAGATGTGGTCGGAGCTGTTTTTGTGGAATCGCGAGGAGCTGCTCCGACAGATGGATTCCTTCGCCGAGACCTTCGGGAAGCTACGAGCCCTTCTGGACGAGAGCGACCGAGAGGGAATGCGCGAGATGATGCGCTATTCCACGCAAAGAAGAACCCTGTTTGATAAACCAAAAACCAACTAATACAATCCCCTAACCCAAGAAAAGAGAGGTCATACTGCTATGAATATGGAGTTTTACCGAAAATTACCCATCCCAATGGAGATCAAGAAAGAGTTTCCGCTTTCCGAGGAAGCGGCCGCCTGCCGTGAAAAGCGGATCGCGGAATTGCAGGATATCTTCACGGGAAGATCGAATCGCTTGCTGTTGGTCATCGGACCCTGCTCGGCCGACCGCGAGGACACCGTCATGGAGTATATCTACCGTTTGGCAAGGGTACAGGAGCGCGTTTCCAATAAGATCATGATCGTTCCTCGCATCTATACCAACAAGCCCAGAACCACGGGTGACGGCTACAAGGGCTTGCTCCATCAGCCCGATCCCAATTCCGAGCCGGATATGCTCAAGGGCATCACCGCCATCCGTAAGGTGCATATCCGCGCCCTGACCGAAACGGGACTCGGTTGCGCCGATGAGATGCTCTATCCCGAGAACCATCGCTACCTGTCGGACGTGCTTGCCTATGTGGCCATCGGAGCCAGATCGGTGGAGGATCAGCAGCACCGTCTCACGGCGAGCGGCTTGGAGATCCCCGTTGGTATGAAGAACCCCACGGGCGGCGACATTACGGTCATGATGAACTCCATCACAGCGGCACAGCATTCGCACGTCTTCCTCTATCGTGGATGGGAGGTCAAGAGCGCTGGAAATCCGTACGCGCATGCCATTTTGAGAGGCTATGTCAACAAGCATGGACAATCCCTCCCCAACTATCACTATGAGGATCTGATCCACCTTAGCGAGGTCTATCAGAAATCCGGCTTGCAGAATCCCGCCGTGGTGATCGACACCAACCACGCAAATTCGGGCAAGCAATATTTGGAGCAGATCCGCATTTCCAAGGAGGTTCTGCATAGCTGTCGCCATTCCGACGATATCCGTCGACTGGTGAAGGGACTGATGATCGAGAGCTATTTGGAGGACGGCGCGCAAAAGATCTGCGCCGACGCCATCCCCGGCAAGTCCATTACCGACCCCTGCCTTGGCTGGGAAAAGACCGAGCGTCTGATCTTGGATCTGGCAGAGCAGCTTTAATCGAAAAACCGAGAGCGGTTGCAGGAGACACCTGCAACCGCTCTCGGTCGTTTATTGGATGCCGTAGCTCCCCGTAAGGGGATCTTGAAACAGGGGGATTGGCGGCGTGAGAAAGGTGAACACAACAAACAACACGGCCAGCGCGCAAAGGATGGCGATCGCGAGCTTGGGATGCTTGCAGGGAAGCTCCTCGCGCTGAAACATCCGCGCCTCAAAGAAATAGGCAATGGCGGCCGAGATGAAAAAGATGGCAATGTTGATCCAATCGGGCGAGTGACCAAACGCGCCGTTGATCGTGTAATAGAGCGCAGGGATCAGAAACAGCCCCAACAACGTCCCCCGCAGCTTGACGCACCAAAACCCACGGCATTCCTTCCCGACGAAAGCCCCTTGCACGATCGCAAAGAGAAGCATAGGGAAAAAGAGCAGCTTCATGTGTTCCCATGTTGATTCGTTCACGCCTGAAAAGGGAGCGGTCAGGATGCTCTCATTCGTCCATTCATATACATAGTGCAAAAGCGTTCCCAAGAGGGAGGTCACGGCAAAGCCCAACAGCTGCCAAAGATTCATTTCCTTTTTCATCGTTTCATTCCCGCCTCGCATTCGTTTGATACTAACAGTATATTCGAGCGATCCGACAACTATACCACGCAAAAAAGGGAAGAATAGCAAGTCCTTGGGAGGCGATTGTGCGGTCTTCCTCTCTTTTTTTGCCAAAAAAAGGACAAAAAATGCCAATTTCAAAAGGAAATGGGGAGAAACCCTTGTAATTTGGGATGAAATGTGCTATAATGATTCTGTATGAAAAGCACCCGACCGAGCAAGGGGATCGCTTTGCAACGAAAAGCAGATCGTTCAAGGCTCGGACATCAAAAAAAGAAAGGATGCAAACATGAAAGGTATTATTTTGGCGGGAGGAGCCGGAACGCGTCTCTATCCCTTAACAATGGTCACCTCGAAGCAGCTTCTTCCCATCTACGATAAGCCCATGATCTTTTATCCCCTGTCCACCCTGATGCTGGCGGGCATTCGGGATATCCTCATCATCTCCACCCCCACCGATCTGCCCAACTTTGAGCGTCTCTTGGGAGACGGAGAAAAGTACGGCGTGCGCTTCTCCTATAAGGTCCAGCCCTCGCCGGACGGTCTGGCGCAGGCCTTCCTTCTGGGAGAGGAGTTCATCGGTGACGATGCCTGCGCGATGGTCTTGGGCGATAATATCTTTTACGGAAACGGATTCGGAACCGCCCTTCGCGCGGCTCTCGCCAATGCCGAGGAGCAGAACCGCGCGACCGTGTTCGGCTACTATGTCAACGATCCCGAACGCTTCGGCGTGGTGGAATTCGACGAAAACGGAAAGGCGATCTCCATCGAGGAAAAGCCGAAGGAGCCCAAGAGCAACTATGCCGTCACGGGACTCTATTTCTACCCCGCAGGGGTGAGCGCAATGGCAAAGCAGGTGCGCCCCTCGGCGCGCGGAGAGCTGGAGATCACCACGCTCAACGAGATGTACCTGCAAAAGGATATCCTCGACGTACAGCTTCTCGGACGCGGCTTTGCATGGCTGGATACCGGAACGATGGATAGCCTTGCAGAGGCCACGCAGTTCGTGCAGATGATCCAAAACCGTCAGGGTGTTCAGATCTCCGCGCCCGAGGAGATCGCCTACCGAAACGGCTGGATCAACAAGGAGGAGCTTCTTGCCTCCGCCGCCTGCTACGGAAAATCCCCCTACGGTCAGCACCTCAAAAGGGTGGCCGAGGGACAGATCCATTGTTGACAGGAGCGTGCCATGAAGGTATTGGTTACAGGAGTCAAGGGACAGCTTGGCTTCGACACGGTGAACGAGCTTTCACGCCGTGGACATACGCCGATCGGGGTTGATATTGAGGAAATGGACATCACCGACGCCGAGGCGGTCGACCGCGTTTTGACGCAGGAGCGACCCGACGCCGTGATCCATTGCGCCGCATGGACGGCAGTGGATGCCGCGGAGGACGAGGAAAATCGAGAGAAGGTACGGCTCGTCAATGCGGTGGGAACCGAGAACATCGCACTCGCCTGCAAAAGGCTGGGATGCAAAATGATGTATATCTCCACCGACTATGTCTTTAATGGACAGGGAGAGGAGCCGTGGAAGCCCGATTGCAAGGACTACGCGCCGTTGAGCGTCTACGGAGCCACCAAATTGGAGGGCGAATTGGCAGTGAGCCGCCTGCTCGAACGCTATTTCATCGTGCGGATCGCGTGGGTCTTTGGAATCAATGGAAAGAATTTCATCAAGACCATGCTCCGCGTGGGCGCAACGCACGACACCCTCACCGTGGTGAAGGATCAGATCGGAACCCCCACCTACACCTTTGATTTAGCGAGACTGCTCGTGGATATGATCGAGACCGACCGCTACGGCTACTACCACGCCACCAATGAGGGAGGATATATCTCATGGGCAGAATTCGCCACCGAGATCTTCCGTCAG
>JAZSKO010000228.1:0-1516 GCA_045534875.1 Eubacteriales bacterium
GACCCTTCTTTCCTAAGAAGGGTCCTCCCTCCCCAAGGTCTTCCCCCTCCAAGGTCTTTCCCCATCAAATCCTCCCGGCGATCGCCTCGCGGAGGTGGGAGAGGATGCGTTTTTCGAGGCGAGAGATATAGGATTGGGAGATGCCGAGACGGTCGGCGACCTCCTTTTGGGTCAGCTCAGAGCCACCGCGCAGACCGTAGCGAAGCTCGATCAATTCGCGCTCGCGAGGCTCGAGAGAGGCCACGGCGGCGCGAACGGCGTCACGCTCCTCGCGTTGCTCCAAATCGAAGGCCACGCTGTCCTCCTCGCTCCCCAAAACGTCGGAAAGAAGAAGCTCGTTGCCGTCCCAGTCCACGTTCAGGGGCTCCTCCATGGAGACCTCACAGCGCCGCCCGCTCCGCTTTCGGATATACATGAGGATCTCGTTTTCAATGCACCGAGAGGCGTAGGTGGCGAGCTTGATGTTCTTGTCCGCGCGGAAGGTGTTGATCGCCTTGATCAGCCCCAGCGTGCCGATCGAGATCAGATCCTCGATCCCCGTCCCCGTGTTTTCAAACCGCTTCGCGATGAAGACCACCAAGCGTAGATTCCGCTCCACCAGAACCGTTCGCGCCCCCTCCTCGTCGATCCGCGCGATCCACTCGGCCTCGGTGTCGGGGTCGAGGGGGGGAGGCAGGGTCTCGGGGCCGTTGATGTAAAAAAGTCCTCGCTTTTGTCGTTTTCGGCTGAACCGCCACAGAAGACGGCAGAGCCATAGCTTGATCTGCTTCATACCCGTTTCCTTTCTTATAATTATGTAGACATTTTGGTAAACGAGACATCAATCCCGTCCGATCAGAGCGTCGAAGCCGTCGGCGCGCTCCCCAAGCTCGACCGCCGCCAGCAGATAGTCCCCCTGATGTCGGCCGTCCCCGTCGGTGATGAAAATACGGTCGGGACGAATGGCGCGGAGTAGCCCCTCTCCCGTGGCAGTGGCGGTTGGGATCAGACGCACACGCGAGGCAAGAGCGGCATCCTCCATCCAAGCGTCCCCCTCCAAGAGAGAGCGAGGGAGGAAGCCCTCCAAGCAGGACCGCTCCACCACGATCACCCCCTTGCCGCCGATGGGATCGCGGAGAAGATTTCCCGAATCCACCAGAGCGCGAAGGGTGACACGTCTGCCCATCAGCTCGGCCTCCACCGTGACCGTCTCTGTGGTCTTCGAACGGGCAAACAGCCGCCCGCCCTTGACCGTGAGAAGCCCCGCGACCGCCGCCAAGATCGCCAGCATCCACACCGAAAGCCCGTCGCCCTGTAACAGCTCCAAGGGGAGGTCGAGACGGTTGAGCCACGTGAACAGGACCGTCATCACGCCCCCCAAAAGAGCCGACGTCAGCCCACAGGTCACCGAGGCGCGAAGCAGGGCGGAGAGACGCATTCCGCGCTGACAAAAGGTGACGGCGCACATCCCGAGAGCCGCCAAGAGGTCAAGGAGAAATCCCCACACCCCGCCGATCCCCAACAAAGTCGGATCGTA
>JAZSKO010000138.1:0-3258 GCA_045534875.1 Eubacteriales bacterium
GTTTGGGGAGGGGGAGACCTTCTTTCCGAAGAAGGTCTCCCCCTCCCCAAGGTCTTACCTTTCACCCAAAGGCTTATAAGGCAGATCGGGCTTGACGTTGATATAGGCGGGGCGGATGATCTTACCGGCGTTTTGGATCTCCTCGATGCGATGAGCGCTCCAACCGGCGATGCGAGCGATGGCGAAGAAGGGGGTGAACAGCTCGCAGGGGATGTCCAGCATCCGATAGATCAGACCCGAATAGAAATCGACGTTCGCGCTAACACCCTTGTAAACGCGTCGTTTCTCGGCGATCACCTCGGGAGCAAGACGCGCCACGGTCTCGTAAAGCGCAAATTCTTCACCGCGTCCCTTGGATTCCGAGAGACGCTTGGCGCAATCCTTCAAAAGCTCGGCGCGAGGGTCGGAGATCGAATAGACGGCGTGACCCATGCCGTAGATCAGACCCAGACGGTCGAAGGCCTCGCGATCCAAAAGCCGCGCCAAGTAGTCACGGATCGCGCCCTCTTGGGTCGTGTCGATGCTTTTCTTCATGTCGTCGAACATTTGCACCACCTTGATGTTCGCGCCGCCGTGACGAGGCCCCTTCAACGAGCCGAGAGCCGCCGCCACCGACGAATAGGTGTCGGTTCCCGACGAGGTGACCACGTGGGTCGTGAAGGTGGAGTTGTTTCCGCCGCCGTGCTCGGCGTGAAGCACGAGCGCCAGATCGAGAACGGTGGCCTCGAGGTGGGTGAATTCCCCATTCTTGCGGAGCAGGCGAAGCACGTTCTCGGCGGTGGAAAGCTCGGGCTTGGGGTTGCGGATATAGAGCGTACGGCCGAGGTGATAGTGACGGTAGGCGTGGTAGCCGTAGACCGACAGAAGCGGCAGCCTGGAGATGAGCTGCATACTCTGCCGCAGGACGTTCTCAACCGACGTGTTGTCGGGATCCTCGTCGTAGGAATAGAGAGCCAACACCGACCGCGAGAGAATGTTCATCATGTCGCGGCTGGGGGCTTTGAGGATCATATCGCGCACGAAAGAGGGGGGCAAACTGCGGTAGCCCGCCATCTCGCGCTCAAACTCGGCCAGCTCCTCCCGATTGGGAAGCTCGGAGAAAAGCAACAGATAAACAGCCTCCTCAAAGCCAAAACGATCCTCGCGCAAAAAGCCTGCGGTCAGGTCCTCGATGGAAATGCCGCGATAGCAAAGCTCGCCGCGGCAAGGCACGACCGTGCCGTCGGCTAAGGTCTTCTTGGATTGGATCTTGGATACCTCGGTAAGACCCGTTACCACTCCGTTTCCGTCCAGATCGCGCAGTCCTCGCTTGACGCTGTGCTGCGGATACATCTCGGGGCGGATCCCGTTGTTACGGGAGGAACGCTCCGCCATTCTGCGGATATAGGGTGTGATCTCGGAATAGGACTTCGTCAACTTGCATAATCTCCTTTTGTCTTTTTTCATATTATACCAAAAAATCCCCCTCTTGTCAATCGGCCGCGCAAGAAATTTGCAATTTGTTCTTTTTCCTTTTGCAAAAACACGAAAAACCGCGAAATTGGAAAAACCACTTGACAAATCCGCGTGAGTGTTGTATAATAACACTTGAACAACTGTTCAAATGTTTGTATTAAAGGAGACACACCCCATGAAGCAAGCGCCGACCTGTCAGGAGCCCCGCCTGCATCCCGACCGCGTGGAGAAGGCCACCCTCGCCATGCCCTCGGAGGAGGTCTTGTTCCCCTTGGCGGATCTTTACAAGATCTTTGGGGACAGCACCCGTTTGCGGATCCTGTTTGCCCTGTTTGAGAGCGAGCTTTGCGTGTGCGATCTGGCCAAGACCTGTGGGCTGACCGTTTCGGCAGTTTCCCATCAGCTTCGCATTTTGAAGCAGGCCAAGCTCGTCAAGCACCGCCGAGAGGGCAAAAGCGTGTTCTATTCCTTGGCCGACGACCATGTCCACGGCATTTTGGAGCAGGGCATGGAGCACATCACCGAGTAATCTTATTTTTTCAAAAAGGAGAGAAAACCATGAAAAAGACCTTTCGTATGCAGGATCTGGATTGCGCCAACTGCGCCGCCAAGATGGAGAATGCCATTTTGAAGATCGAGGGCGTGCGGAGCGCCACCGTCAGCTTTTTCGCGCAAAAGCTGGTGTTGGAGGCCGATGACGACCGCTGGGACGAGATCTTGGATGAGGTCTGTCGGGCGGTGCGTCGGGTGGATCGCAACTGCTCGGTGGAACGCTGACCATGACGAAAAAGCAAAAAAGAGGACTTCTTCGCATCCTGTTGACCGCCGCCGTATTCGTCCTGACGGTCGCGTTGCGCGCGTGGGTCATGCAGGACGCGGCGTGGTATTGGTCGCTCTGCCTGTTTCTGATCCCCTACCTGCTCATCGGGTGGGACGTGCTGTGGGATGCGGTCTGGGGACTGCTCCGCGGACAATGGCTGGATGAGAAATTTCTCATGACGATCGCCACGGTCGGTGCGTTGGTGGTGGGAGAATACCCCGAGGCGGTGTTCGTGATGCTGTTCTACCAGCTCGGCGAGTGGTTTCAGGCCTTGGCGGTGGGAAGAAGCCGCCGCTCGATCACGGAATTGATGGAGCTACGCCCCGACGAGGCACGCGTTTTGCGAGACGGGCAGGAGCTTCTCCTCTCCCCCGACGAGGTGGAGGTGGGAGAGCTTCTTTTCATCCGACCGGGAGAGCGGATCCCCTTGGACGGCGTGATCGTGGAGGGGAGGAGCGAGCTGAACACGTTGAGCCTGACGGGTGAAGCGATCCCGCGCGAGGTACGCGAGGGGGATGAGATCCTGAGCGGATGCGTCAACCTCACGGGCGCGATCACGATTCGCGTCACAAAGCCATCCGAGGAATCCACCGTTTCCAAGATCCTCTCACTGGTGGAGGAATCGACGCTGGCAAAATCCAAGACCGAGCGCGTTATCACACGGTTCGCGCGGTACTATACCCCCGCCGTGGTGCTGTCGGCCGTGCTTTTGGCGGTCATTCCCTCGCTCATCACGGGAAACTGGCAGGAGTGGGTCTATTCGGCTCTCATCTTTTTGGTGGTGTCCTGCCCCTGCGCTCTGGTGATCTCGGTACCGCTCACCTATTTCAGCGGTCTCGGGAAGGCGTCGCGGAACGGAATTCTGATCAAGGGGGCGGGCTATTTGGAGGTCTTGGCCGATCTGGAGGTCGTGGCCTTCGACAAGACCGGAACGCTGACGATGGGCGACTTTTCGGTGAGCGAGGTGACCACGACCGAGGGGG
>JAZSKO010000050.1:0-5095 GCA_045534875.1 Eubacteriales bacterium
GATATTCCGCTCCGCCTCCGGCAGATTGAAGTTTGGAGCGCCGCCGTTCTCAAAGCGGCAGCGAAACCTCTCACTGAGGGCATCCGTCAGAGCGCGTTCGGAGAAAGCGCCGTCGTTCAGAATGGCCTCTGCCGGGTTGAAACGGCCCAGCTCGTTGATGATATGCTCCAGCCGCTCCTTGCCGGTAAAGGCGGTCAGGTGGGTGTTGCCGGTGGTAATGTCGCAGAAGGCGATGCCGCCGCAGCGGGAGTCCAGATAAATGCCGCAGATGAAATTGCTGGACTTATCGTCCAGGCTGGCGGCGTCGATGACGGTACCGGGGGTGACCACGCGGATGATGTCCCGCTCCACCAGACCCTTGGCTGTGGCAGGATCCTCCACCTGCTCGCAGATCGCCACCTTGTAGCCCTTGTCGATCAGCTTGCCGACATAGTCCTCGGCGGCATGATAGGGTACGCCGCACATCGGCGCGCGCTCGGCCTCTCCGCAATCCCTGCCCGTGAGGGTCAATTCCAGCACGCGGGACGCCAGAATGGCATCGTCAAAGAACATCTCGTAGAAGTCTCCGAGACGGTAAAAGAGAAGGTAGTCCTTGTATTGATTTTTGATCTCAAGGTACTGCTGCATCATGGGGGTCATGGTTTGGCTACTCCTTGTCTTTCAATTTTGAAGCAGAGGCGTTTCCTCTTTGGGATCAGTGACAGCCTCCGCAGGTGCTGCAATCGTGGGTACAGCCCGAATCCGGCTGCTCTCCCGTGATCTCGAACATGATGGCCTGATTGACCTGATTCATCAGCGCGTTCACCTCGCTCTGCGCCCGATTCAGCTCCACGAATACGGGATCCTCGGTGATGGTCTTATAGAGCTCGTCGATGCGCGCTTGGATCGTCTCGATGAAGTGCAGATCCTTCTCGGGCTTGGTGACCTCTCTCTGCATCGCCTCCTGCTGGACCTCATACTCCACCATATACTTGCGGAGCCGGTCGCTGCTCTCATAGGCCTTCTTGGCCTCCTCCAATGCCACAAGGCGGCTATCCTCTTTGAGTGCCTTTCCCAGCTTTTCTGCCAAATCAAAAATTTCCATTTTCTTCTGTTTCCTTTCGTTTTGTATCGGTATCACGTATTATCTGTCTTTTTTCCGTAGAGTGCAAAGGCGTCCACGCGTTCGGCCACAAAGGTGACAAAGCGTCCCACGTCGCTCTCCTTGCCCTCAAAGAAGGCGATCTTGTTTCCCTCGGTCCTGCCGCTGTAAAGCGACGGATTGTTCTTGCTCACGCCGTCACACAGCACGCGCAGAGGGACGCCCAAGAGCGCTTGGTTGCGCTCCTCTCCGATCTCCTTTTGCAGAGCCAGAAGACGGTCGAAGCGCTCGCGTCGCGCGTCGTCGGGGATCTGCTCCTCCATTTCGGCCGCCGGCGTTCCCTTTCGGGGGGAATACAGGAAGGAAAAGAGCATGTCAAAGCGCACGCGGCGCAACACGTCCAAGGTGTCCTCAAAATCCCGATCGGTCTCGCCGGGGAAGCCGACGATGATATCCGACGAGATCGTGATGTCGGGCATCCTCTCTCGCAGATAGGAGACAATGGAGAGATACCGCTCCCGATCGTAGTGACGGTTCATTCGCCTCAGCACGTCATCGCTTCCCGATTGCAGGGGAAGGTGGAACTGATGCGCGATGTGTCGGGAGGCGGCCATCGCGTCGATCAGGGCGTGATCGGCGTCCTTCGGATGGCTGGTCATAAACCGCAGGACGTAATCCCCCTCGATGCCGTCAAGGCTTGTGAGCAGGTCGGCAAAGGAGCATGGCTCGTCCAGATCCTTTCCGTAGGAATTGACGTTCTGTCCCAGAAGCGTGATGTCGCGGTATCCCGCCTCCACCAGCTCCCGCACCTCGTCATAGACCGCCTGCGGGCGACGGCTCCGCTCCCTGCCGCGCACATACGGCACGATGCAATAGGAGCAGAAATTGTTGCATCCGTACATCACCGAGACCCAAGCTCGGTATCCGCTTCCGCGCTTGACGGGAACGCCCTCCTCCATGGGACGGGTGATCGCGCCGACCGCAAAGATCCGCTTTTTCTCGGCAAGCCTCCGACAGATCAATTCGGGAAGGGATGCCACGTCTCCCGTACCGAAGACGATATCCACATACGGGTAGCGTCGCTTGATCTCCTCCCTGCGGTGCTCCTGCGTGACCATGCATCCGCACACCGCAATGATGAGGTCGGGATTGGACTCTTTGATATGCTTATACTGCCCCACCGTGGAAAGCGCCTTCTTCTCGGCGTGCTCACGGATGGCGCAGGTGTTCACCACGATCAGATCGGCCTCGCTCGGCTCCTCGGTCATTTCATACCCCATCGCCTCGGCAAGCCCCGCCAGCTTTTCGCTGTCGGCCTCGTTCTGCTGACAGCCAAAGGTCAGAACAAAGGCGCGTCGGCGCACGCCGCGCTCGGATAAAAACCGCTCGCTCTCGCTTCGGACAGCGGCGACGGGATCGTCTCGCCACGCAAGCTCCGCGCGCGCTCTCTGACAGCCTCGTGTCACACTCATCCCTCCTCTCTCTTCTCGCTCGTTGCATATTTCGTCTACACTAATATTATATTATTATACAACAATCCGTCCCAAAAGTCAAGGGGTTCGCCTGCAATGCGATTTTAGAAAATTTTTTTCGAAAAATTGCATTTTTCGGTTGACAAACGATAAAATATGATATATAATAGAGCAAATCCAAGTTGTTGACATATCAACATCGATCGAAAGGAGTCTCTATGAGCACCGAACGGTTTACCGCATTCTTTCAGACCTTTGAGCGCGTGGTGAAGAATATTCGCCGCATCGCCACCCCCGTAATGCAGGAATACGGTTTGCGGAGCGGTCACGTGACCTGTATTCTGGCGTTGAGCCAAGCCGAAAAGGGGCTGACGGTAAGCGAGCTTGCCCGTGAATGCGCCATCGACAAGGCCCTCAGCTCCCGCATCGTCAAGGAGCTTTTGGAAAAGGGAGACATCACCCCCTCCCCCGATCAGGGAAGCGGACATTATAATAAACGCTTCATCCTGACCCCGACCTGTCGCGCCAATATCGCCAATCTCTCGGAGCGCATCGATCGCTATGTGGCGGATGCAAACCGCAACGTCCCTCCCGAGGACTTAAAGCAGTTCTACCGCGTTCTGGCCGAGCTGGACAGAAGCATTGAGGAGATCGCGGAGGAATCCGAGCAGCAGCCAACCGCCGAAAAATCCGCTCCCATCGCAAATTAACAAAGCAAAGAAAGGCAATCACATGAACGAAACCTTACAGCTTCGATCGCTCCACGAGCTTTTGTCTCGGGGCGCATCGTTTTATGCCGACCGCCCCCTATTCCTCTTTGAGAGAGAGGGCGTGGACTACACCGTTACCTACGCCAATTTTTACGATTATGTCAAGTCGATCTGTCGAGGGCTCATCCGCTACGGGCTGAATGGCAAGCGAGCCGCCATCACGGGAGAGACCTCGGTGGAGTGGATCGCCGTCTACCTTGCCGTGGTGATGACGGGCGGCGAGATCGTGCCGCTGGACGCCACCTTGGCCGACGAGCACATGATCAATTTCGTCAACCACGCCGCGTGCGAGGTCTTCTTCTATTCCGACGCGCGCGCGGAGATGATCGAGAAGAACGCGGAAAAGATGCCGCAGGTGCTCTGCTTTTCGCGCTTGGTCGATCCCGTGTTCGCTCCCCTTTTGGAGGACGAGGTCGCCTTTTCGCGACACAACCGTCTTTCGGACATGGTGAAGGTGGGAAATCTGCACCCCGAGCTTGCCATTGGCGACACCGATCCCGAAAAGATGTGCGCTCTGCTCTTTACGTCCGGCACAACCGGCTCGAGCAAGGGCGTGATGCTCTCCCAAAAGAACATCTGCACGGTGCTCAACGACGCGCACGTCGCTCTGCATCAGATCACCTCGGAGGACGTTCTGCTGTCGGTGCTTCCGATCCATCACACCTACGAGCTCTCCTGCGGTATTTTAGCGCCCATGACCTTCGGAGCCTCCGTGGCGATCAACGATTCGATCCGTCACGTCACGAAGAATCTCAAAAAGTACCGTCCCACGGTCATGACATTGGTGCCTCTGTTCTTGGATCAGTTCGACAAGAAGATCCGAGCAAGCATTGAAAAGCAAGGCAAGGACAAGGCGGTCAAAACAGGCATTCGCCTCAGCCGTCTGTTGCTTCGCTTCCACATCGACGTGCGCGCCAAGATCTTCGCGCAGATCCGCGAGGCCTTTGGAGGACGCTTGCGCTATGTGATCTCGGGAGCGGCGGCGCTCAACCCTGCCTTGGTGGATTTCTTCTCGGATCTCGGCATCACGATCTCCCAAGGCTACGGCATCACCGAATGCGCGCCCCTGATCTCGGTCGTTCCGTTGGATGTGTATAATCCGCGCTCCTGCGGAAAGGTCGTGGCAGGGATGCAGGTGTTTATTGACAAGCGGCACGCCTCGGACGAATACGGCGAGATCGTGGTGAAGGGTGACAACGTGATGCTCGGCTACTATAAGGATCCCGACGCCACCGCCGCGGTGCTTTCCAACGGCTGGTTCTACACGGGAGACTACGGCTATCTGGACAAGGACAATTACCTGTATATCACGGGACGGAAAAAGAATGTGATCGTGCTTCCGGGCGGCAAGAACGTCTTTCCCGAGGAGATCGAGGAATATTTAGCACCGGTGGATCTGATCGAGGAATGCGTGGTGTTGGGGAGAGAGAAGGACGGGGACGTGATCATCACGGCGATCGTTTATCCCAACGCGGAGGCGGCAACGGCGGCAGGACTTACAAATCCGGCGGAGGTTGAGGAAAAGATCAAGGAAAAGATCCGACAGATCAACCGCCAACTGGTTGGCTTCAAACAGATCCGCGCGGTCGAATTCCGCGCCGAGCCCTTTGAAAAGACCTCGACGCGCAAGATCAAGCGCTTCACGGTATCCTGAAAGGACCGCCCGTCGGCAGAGCCGACGGGCGGTTTGCGGTTGCTCAAAATCTTCGCGAACCCCTGTTGAAGGTTTCGGTCAGCGCGCTTGCGCGTGAGGTCGGATCGTAGCCGTGTCG
>JAZSKO010000054.1:0-19427 GCA_045534875.1 Eubacteriales bacterium
CCTCCGACTTCCTTCTTCGGAAGGTCGGCCGTTCTTGGTTTAGTTGAGCAGAGGGAGCAGATCGTAGTACATCCAGAGGACGGTGTAGCGATCCTTGAGATCCTTGGCATAAAGGCGCGCGTCGGCCAGCTTTTCCTCGCCGTAGACGCTTCTGAACTCTGCCTCGGAGAGCCCGATCCGCTCGGTCAGCTCCTGCATCCGCGCGACGCTCGGCGCATCCGAGAGCACCTCCCGAATGGTTTGCCATGCCTCACGGTAGCGCGTGATGCGATCGGTTCGGTACCAGCCCTGCTTCTCTTGCAGAGCGATCACCTCGTCTGCGGCGCTCCCGTAGATGCGTCGGATCTCCCGCTCATAGTGGACAGGATCCCACTCGCTGACGAAATCCGACGGGATCTCGGACAGGGTCAGTAGTCTTTCACGGAGCTTCGCCGTCTCGATGGCGGAATAGCAAACGTCCACGCCGTGGTCGAAATAGGGCTCGCCTCGCAAAATCCCAACGATCTCAAAGTAGTGCGACAGGTGATGCTCGCTTCCCGACGCGGGGCGCGAATTGCCGACGTACGCCATTAGGATTCCCACCGCGACCAAGGCCTCCATGAGTGCCTTGACCGCCTTTGGCTCTCGCCGCAGGAGCGCATCCGCCAAGAGGACCGTTTCCTCTGCCGCCGCTTTGGTGGCTTCCCAAACTGTCTCGCAGAGGTACTCGCCGCCCACAACTTGGCTGAGCCGCCAATCGCTCAGGCAGGAATACTTGCCGATCACGTCCCCGTAGCCCGCTTGCAGCATGGAAAGGGGGGCTTCCTTTAACAGATCCACGTCTCCGATGATCGCCTTCGGCACCTCTGCCGTGAGTGTGACCTTCATACCGCCAAGGATCAACGCCGCTCCCTTGGAGGCATAGCCGTCCATCGAGGGCGCGGTTGCCACGATCATATAGGAAAGTCCCTTCTTGTGGGACACATATTTGCAAAGATCGTTGATCACGCCCGAGCCGATCCCCACGATCAGGTCGACCCGATCGGTCACGCGATCCTCCAACAGAGAGATCGCCTCCTCGTTGGGGATCAGAACGCTCTCGCCACTATCGTAAATGAGGCGATCCTCGATCCTGCCGACGAGCGCCTCCTCGCAGGCCTCCCCACCTACGGCGTAGGTGTTGCGATCCGCTACCAAAAGGATACTTTGATAGTCGCTTGTGATGTCTCCCAGCTCCCGACACGCCCCCTCCTTGACCACGACATGGTCGATGGGACAACGGTGGGCGCGACCGCAGGAGCAGACCTCGATCCCTTGTAACAGTTCCTCAATCTTCATGCTATGTATTCGTCTTCCTTTCTCGGTCTCAAAGAAGCTCGCAAAGAGCGTCGGCAAGCTGACGGTAATCGTCTACGCAGATGAATGAAAAGTCTGACCGATAGACCGATTCATCGTTTCCGCCCGGGCCGTAATCGTCTCCCACAAACACCGCCTCGTCGACCGCAATGCCGTTCTCCTTACAGTAATTCTCCAAGGCGTAGCGCTTGTGGTAGGGGCTGGGCGCCATGTCGAAGGAGGACGAGCCGCCCACGAACACGGTGTACTCGGGGAAGGTCTCCACCACCTCGCGGTAGATGGCGCGGCGCTTTGAGCGGTCGGGGTCGAAGGCGAGCTTCTCGGCTTGGATGGCCTTGGTACCGAGGATGGGAAAGGTGACGCATCCCGAGGGATGGAACTCCACGCTCTCCCCTCGGAAGGCGGTGAAGCCGAAGCGCTCGCGCAACGCCCTCACGCGGCGCTCCACCGAGGGACGGTCGCACTCCACGCGATGGTCGAATACGGGCAAAATGTCCCCTACCTCGGCATCGTAGCGATAGAACTGCATTCCGTAGTTGCCGATGATATCCAAGGGATAGCCTCCCATTTGGTTGTAGATCCTGCGGCATTGTCCCGCTCCCACCATCAGAAGGCGATATCCCTTTTGGCGTAGTCGGTCGAGCACCTGCCGGTTCTCGGCCTCCAAGGGCGTTTTGTGTTGGGTGAGGGTTCCGTCCAGATCGAACGCGATCAATCGTTTCATGCTGCCTCTCCTTTTTGGTCTGTCTTCTTCCTCATTATTATACCGCTCTCGCTCGCATCTGTCAAGATTTCGCTCATATTTTGAGAAAAACGCTCCGATTCGGTGGCAGATCGCCACCATTTTCCACAAGATCAAACAAGGGATCGGTAGAGGTGAGAGGTCTGTCTTGCCATGCGCTCCGGCGTGAAGCACTCCCGATACCGCCACAGCGCGGCCTCTCCCATTCGTCTCTCCAAGCTCGGATCGGCGGCGATGCGACAGATCGCGCTCGCCAAGGCCTTAGCATCTCCCACGGCAAAGCAGAGCCCTGCCTCGCCATTTCCGATCATGGCGCGATTGCCACCGTACGCGCTGACCACGGTCGGAAGCCCCGCGCTCATGCCCTCCGAGATCGACAGGCTGGATGTCTCGGTGCCTCGGGAGCAGTTGGTGTGAATCCGCATCAGACGATACAGGGGCGCAGGATCCTCCACAAATCCGACGAAGCGTACGGCATCCTCGATCCCCAATTCTCTCGCCAGATCTTCCAAATTGGCTCGTTCGCTTCCCTCCCCCACGAGCAGAAAGCGAAACCGACGGTGCGGCATTCGGTTCATGACCTCCGCCGCCCCTCGCAAAAAGACATCCGCCCCCTTGCATCGCTCCAAGCGCGCACAAAGACCGACGCAAAGATCCTCCCGTGTCAGCGACAGGCGGGTTCTCCACTCCTGTAATTCCGCGTCGCTCACCTCTCGGACCGCCTCGGATCCGTTGACGATCAGGCGGATCTTTTCACGGGGGACGCCTAACTGCATCAGATTCTCGGCGGCAGGGAGCGCGGTCGCCACCGCTCGGTCGCAGAGAAGATTGTTCACGCGGCGGGACAGTTGCTCTCGGGGAGTGGATCCGCAGGTGACGGGATAGTAGCAATGACGCGTGAATACCACGGGGCGGTGGCAGAGCTTTCCTGCCAAGCGCGCCGAGATCGCGGCGTTTGCGTGGACGATATCGGCGCGCTCCTTTCGGATCACGCCCATCAGCTCTACCATGGAAGAAAGCATGGGACGGTGGCAGGGGTGCTTCAATTCATAGGTGGGTACGTCCAGCTCGCGTATCCGTTTTTGTAACAAACTCCCCTTTGGGAGAGCGACGGTCGGGGTTACCTCCTCTCGATCCATGTAGCGGAGCAGATTACAAAGCTGAATGCCGGCTCCCCCTATGTTTTCGTCGCTGATGACATATAAAACACGCATAGTTCTCTCCCTTCGCATACAAAAAAGCTCACGCAGGTAGTATGCGCGAGCTTTTCAGATTCCATTCCAAAAGGGGAGAAGGTCGCCCAACGGGTCGATGCCGAAGGCGATCACAAGAACATTGCGAAGGATGCAATAGAGGAGCAAGGCGACCGCCCATGCGATCCAGACCCATTCGGGAACGGGGACGAGACGCTCCTTGCCTCGACATAGGCGAACCCAAGCGATGACATACAGAACGAGCGCGATGCCAAGCGTGACCACCACGAAGGGATTGCACCGCATGGCCGTTGGAAAATCCAATCGCAAAAGCGCCTCGACGGTGCGCGTTCCTCCGCAAAAGCCGCAATACACATGGAAAAGATCGTGGAGGATGCATCCCGAAAAGGAGGGCGGCAGGTGTCGGGTGATCCCTGCCATGAGCAGGATCACAAGAGAGCCGACGAGGGCGATCAGGTGCGCCCATGCAAATTGCTTTGCCGTGTTTTTGTTTGGTCTCATGTATGCCTCCTTTCTGTGTTCTCAGACGGGCCGTTTGGTCTTTTTTGTCTTTGGGGATTGCAAAAATCGGCAGAATGTGGTATAATGGAGAAAACACACCGAAAGGAGATGTTCCCCATGAATGAAAAATACGGTTCTCAGGATATAAATAACGTGCATCAGCCCGCGCCCCAGAGAAATCGCCCTGCAAGACGTCCTCGCGTTGGTCGACGTGGCGGTGGCGGCTTTGGCGGCGGTGGCGGCGACAACAAATTGGCCACGGCCTCTATGGTTTTGGGTATCGTGACGGCAGTGCTTTGCATTTACGCCACCTGCATGAGCGTGATCGGCGTTGTGACCGGCATTTTGGCGATGGTCTTTGCGAAAAAGGCCAAAAACCAAAACGGCGGCCTCATGCCCAAAAAGGCCAAGATCGGTCTTGCCTTCTCGGCGGTCGGTCTCGGCATCCTTGCTCTGACCCTGCTCACCGCCTTTGTCTACATCATTCTTCTCTTTACCGATCCGTTGATCTTAGAATCTGCCTTCCCCGGCTTGGAGTCGTTTATGCAGATCTTGGGCTTCGATTTTGACATGGAGGAAATTACCTCCTCCCTGTTCTGACCCTCCCCGAACGACCGCCGCCGAATACCGCTGTTCGTCTTCTTTATTCTACCATAAAAAAGGCGTTTTGAAAAGCCCTTTTTCAAAACAATTTTCTCGTAGAGATTACAAAAAAGCATATTTTATGCTATAACAAAAAAATATACGAAAAGGAGAACCTACCATGAACGATCCGTTTGGATACCAAGGCGAAAATGACCTTCCAAAAGTGCCGACTGCCCCGCAAAAGAGTAGCGGAGGACGTTTTGCTACCGCTTCTATGATCCTTGGGATCGCCACCTTGCCGGCTTTCTGTATTATTTCGGCTCTGTCCTATTACGCCTTTATCACGGGCGTGCTTGCCATCGTTTTTTCCCTTTGCTCAAAGGCGCAGAACGCCGGCGTACTCCCTGCCAAGGCAAAGGCAGGCTTGATACTGGGCATTGTGGGGCTTTCCCTTTTTGCCCTGCGAAACCTGATCTATGGCCTCTACGCATTCATCGTGTTGATCGATCCCCCTCTTTTGGACTCGATTCTTGCCGAATTAAAGCCCTTTTTCGATATATTCGGCGTTGAACTTGACGCCGCCGCGCTCGAGGATCTCTTATACTGAGAAAAAAGAATCGCCGCCGAATACCGCTATCTGCCTGTGGCACATGGCTTGGTATTCGGCGGCTCTTTTTTGTCAGGACGCAAAGCAATCCCGATTGTACTTTCGGATCAATCGCTCGGCCTTTTCATCCAATCGCAAAATGACCGCCCGTTGACCCTTCAAAAACAGAATGCAGAGCGTTCCGTGCGTCCCGTCGGTAGCCCGAAAGCAAAGGCTCCCTTTGGGGATCGCCTTCGCCTCGTCCTCGGTGTAGGGACACACGCGCAGGATCTCCTTGATGGCGATGTCCAGCATCTGCTTTTTGTTGCGTCCGCCATAGAAGCGCGTGACGGTCATGTGTCCGCTGAGAAGCGATATGCGGTATTCGGTCTGGGTAAATCGCCATGTGAAGAAGACGATCACCCACAGCGACAGCGGGATCAGGCAGAGGAACGGCACGAGCAGGCGAACCGTTACCCCAAGCATCAACAAAAGGGGGGCGTAGAGGATATAGCCGAGGATCAAGAGCACCCGACGCGCGCGGTTTGCCCTGCTCCCTTGCTCCGTGACGATGTATTCGTACGGCGAGCCTCCGAATCCGGTTGCTTCTCTGTCCATCCGTCCCGTTCCTTTCTGTTATATCTTAGATCGTGTGTACGCCCAGCTTTTCGTCGGCGTGGTCGGCATCCAAGCCGTATTTCTTTGCCTTACGGTAGGCAAAAAACTTCTTCGACACCTCCGGGAAGAGCGCGTAGGACAACACGTCCTCCTCCTGCTCCATGTACTGCGCGATCTCGCCTCTGAGCTGTTCCAGCTCGGGGCTGAGACGGTCGGCAGGACGGCAGGTGATGGGCTCCTCGTCTCCGATGATCTTCTTGATGAAGGCGGGATCAATGGCGACCGGCGACTTTCCGTAATCCCCACGAACGATGCCCTTGAACTCCTTGGTGACGGTCTTATACCGCTCTCCCATGATGACGTTGAACACGGCCTGCGTGCCAACGATCTGCGAGGACGGGGTGACGAGAGGAGGATAGCCAACATCCGCGCGCACTCTCGGAACCTCCTCCAAGACGGCGGTGAGCTGATCCGACTTGCCTGCCTGCGCGAGCTGGCTCATCAGGTTGGACAGCATACCTCCGGGGACTTGGTAGAGCAGTGCATTGACGTCGACCTTCAAGGCCTTGGGATTGAGCAGTCCGCTTGCCAGATACTTCTCCCGCAGAGGGGTGAAATACTTGGTGACGGTATCGAGTGCCGCCAGATCAATGCCGGTGTCGTAGTTAGTTCCCTGCAAGGCGGCGACCATGGCCTCCGTGGGAGGCTGAGAGGTTCCCATTGCCATGGGAGAGATGGCGGTGTCGATCACGTCCACGCCTGCCTCCACGGCCTTCATCAGGGTCATGGATGCCAGTCCGGAGGTGTAGTGGGTGTGGAGCTGGATCGGGATCTTGACGGTCTCCTTCAAGGCCTTGACAAGATCATACGCATCATAGGGCTTCAACAGACCTGCCATGTCCTTGATACAGATCGAATCAGCTCCCATCTCCTCGAGCTGCTTGGAATACGCGGCGTAGTAGTCCAGCGTATAGACAGGACCCGTGGTGTAGGAGAAGGCGGCCTGTACGTGTCCGCCCTCGCGCTTGGTGGCGTTGATGGCGGTTTTGAGGTTTCTCGGATCGTTGAGCGCATCGAAGATTCGCAGAATGTCGATGCCGTTCGCGATGGATTTCTGCACGAAATATTCCACCACGTCGTCCGAATAGTGACGGTATCCCAGAATGTTCTGTCCGCGGAAGAGCATTTGCAGCTTGGTCTTCTTGACCTTCTCGCGAATGCGGCGCAGACGCTCCCAAGGATCTTCGTTGAGAAAGCGCATGCAGGAATCAAAGGTCGCGCCGCCCCATGCCTCCAAGGAGTGGTAGCCGATGGAATCCATGGCCTCCAAGATCGGAAGCATCTCCTCGGTGGTCATTCTGGTTGCGATCAGCGACTGATGCGAGTCCCGCAGAACGGTTTCGGTAATTTTCACGCTTGCCATATATGACTATAAATCCTTTCTTCGTTATGAGTGAGTGATCGTGCGGATCAGGTGAACATGGAAAGCAGCATGCCTGCCGCCACGGCCGAGCCGATCACGCCTGCCACGTTCGGGCCCATTGCGTGCATCAGCAGGAAGTTGGAGGGATCGGCCTTCTGTCCTTCCCTTTGCGCCACACGCGCCGCCATAGGCACAGCCGATACGCCTGCCGAGCCGATGAGCGGATTGATGGTGCCACCGCTGAGCTTGTTCATGATCTTAGCGGTGAGAAGACCTCCTACGGTGGAAATAACGAACGCGGTCAATCCGAGCGCAATGATCATAAGCGTTCTGGGATCGAGGAAACTCTCGGCGGTGGCGGTGGCTCCCACCGACACGCCAAGGCAAACGGTGACGGCGTTCATAAGACCGTTCTGTACGGTCTTGGACAGACGCTCGGTCACTCCGCAAACATTGAGGATGTTACCGAACATCAAGCATCCCACCAATGCCAGTGCCGAGGGAACGATCAGTCCCACGATGACCGTGACCAGAATCGGGAAGACCATTTTCTCGATCTTGGAGACCGGACGCAACACCGACATTTTGATCTTGCGTTCCTTTTCGGTGGTAAGGAGCTTCATGAAGGGAGGCTGGATCATGGGGATGAGTGCCATGTACGAGTAGGCCGCCACCGCGATCGCTCCCAGCAAGGAGGGGGCGAGGGTCTTGGTGACGTAGATCGCCGTGGGGCCGTCCGCTCCGCCGATGATACCGATGGAGGCCGCCTCCGCCGGGAAGAAGCCCAGCAGAAGCGCACCGCCAAAGGCGATGAATACGCCAAACTGCGCGCCCGCTCCGATCAAAAGGCTCTTGGGGTTTGCGATCAGGGGGGTGAAATCGGTCATCGCGCCGATTCCGATAAAGATCAGGCAGGGGTAGAGTCCTGTTTTGACACCGATGTAGAGGATATCAAGCAGCTCGCCCTTGTTGAGGATCTGGAGGTAGTCGATCGAGCCCTCGACCATAAACCACTCGGAATGGAACAGCTCGATCCCGGGGATATTGGTCAGGAGCATACCGGTTGCGATCGGGATCAGAAGCAGTGGCTCAAAGCCCTTTGCGATCGCCAGATAGAACAAAACGCACGCAATGGCGATCATAGCCAAGGTTTTCAGCGCACTGACCCATCCGCCCTCGATCATATGGGCAATACCGGTATTGCCCAAAAAATTCAGAAAGCTTTGCAGGATTTGCGACATGAGAAGATGTCCTTTCTACAAGATTTGGTCGCGGAAAGGATCAGTTGAGGGTGACAAGAACGGCGTCGGTCGCCACCGATGCGCCCTGATTTGCCTCCACGGAGGCCACCACACCGTCGGCGGGAGCCATGATGTCGTTCTCCATCTTCATTGCCTCCAACACGCAAAGCACATCGCCCTTCTTCACGGCGTCGCCGACCTTGACGTTCACCTTGATGAGCGTTCCGGGCATGGGAGCCTTGATGGCGGTGGCACCGGCCTTACCGGCAGGAGCGGGAGCGGCCGCAGGAGCGGCGGCAGGAGCAGGAGCGGGTGCGGCAGGCGCGACAGGCGCGGGAGCGACGGGGGCAACGGGAGCAGGCGCGGCGGGTGCCACAACGGGAGCGGCTCCTGCGGTCATTTCCTCTACAACAACGTCATATGCGACTCCATTTACAGTAACACGATAGGTTCTCATTTTTCTTACCTTTTCCTTTCAAAAATTGTTTGGGGATCTTCCCTCTTTATTTCTTGTGAATAATAGTTCGGCTGTTTTCGCTTTATCTGCGACGGGCGGCCTTTCCCACTCTCTTGAAGGACACCACACGGAAGCTTCCCGTGTAGCCATCCTCGGCCATTGCCTGCGAAACGGCTGCCGTGATGGCGGCTACCAAGGCTCCGTCGTCCTCGGATGCCGCAATGGCTGCCGCGATCGCCGCCGCCTTGGCCGCGTCCTCGGCGTTGGGTGTCGGGGTAACGGAACTCGGCTCGGACTTGGTCTCAGTCTTGGTCTTGGCTTTGTCTTTTCCGTGCAAGATCCAATGCATGACCTCAATGGCAAGCCAGAGAAGCGACAGGACAGTGAAAATCGTCAGCATTCCCTGCAGGGTCACGATTCCCGCCTGCGAGAATCGCTCACCCCAAGACATTCCGTTTGCCAAGGAGGTTACCATATTTGTATTCATCGTTCGTCCCTCCTCACATTAAAGAGGAAGATTGCAATGCTTCCGATTCGATGCGGCATCGTTCTTTGCCAGCAGCATGTAGACCGCCGAGCAGATGCGCGAGCGAAGCTCTGCCGACGGGATCACATCGTCGATGCTACCGTCTGCCGCCGCGACCGCGGGATCGGCGCAGGTCTCATTCCATTCCTTGACCAGATCCTCTCGGCTCACCTCCTCGGTGATGCGACCGTTCCAGAGGAACGCCACCGCCGATTCGGGCTTCATGATGCTGATGGATGCGCTGTCGAGGGCATATACGGTGTCGGCACCCAGCGCGCGCGATCCCATGATCGCAAAGGATGCGCCGTAGGCCTTTCCGACCACCACGGTGATCTTTGCCGTTGTGGCAGAGGCATAGGCCATTGCCAGCTTTCCAAGTTCTGCGGCGAGGGGCTTGCCCTCCTCGGCTTGGGTGGACGAGACGCCAAGGCTGTCGGTCAGGGTGATGACGGGAATGCCGAAGCTATCGCAGAAGGCGATCATTCGAGCCGCCTTTCTCGCGCCCTCCGAGGTCAATACCCCTCCGTTGATGGCGGCGTCGTTTGCGATCATACCGCAACAAACGCCTCCCACCGTTGCCAGCGCCACCTTCATCTCGGGCGCGTAGGACTCTCCCAGCTCGATCACGCGACCAAGGTCGGCCACGGCCTCCATCGTCTCCTTTGCGGAGCATCCGTCGAGCGTCACCAAGCGGTTGATATCGTCCACAATGTCCTCTGCGAGAACCGCTCCCTCGTTGCAGTTGGAGGGGAGCAGGTCGATCAGGGCTCTTGCCTTGGCGATGGCCGCGTCCTCGGTCTCCTCACAGATCGAGGAAAGTCCCTTCTCGGCGGTATAGTCGGCCGTTCCCACCTCGTCTCCGATCAGGAAGGGCGCGTTTACGAACCACTCGGACTGTCCCTTGACGGTGATGGCGAGATCGAACATAGCCGCCGCCGTTGCCGCCATTCCCGAGCAAACGCCTGCGATCAGCGCGATCTGCGGGATCTCACCCGACGCGCGGCTGATGGTTCCCAGCAGGCTTCCGTAGGCAGACAGAGCCGATGCTCCGTCCGAAATATATGCGCCTGCGCTGTCGAACAAGCCGACAACCGGCGCTCCGTTCTTTCTTGCCGCCTCATAGAGCATTCCGATCTTCCTTGCTTGGAATGCATCGAACGCGCCCTTTTGACGGTCGCTGTCCTGTGCGAAAGCATACACCAAGCGTCCGTTCACAGCTCCGTAGCCGCAAAGAACGCCGCTGGCATCGCCGTTTTCACGCTTCCAGTATGCCCCCATCTGCGCGAAGCTACCCGCATCGAACAGCGCGGTGAGCCTTTGCAGACCGATCGTTTTGTCTTTTTCCATTCAGACAACCTCCCAGTTTTTTTCGGGTTTTCTCTGTTTTTCTCGGACGGGTTTCCTCGGAAAAACATTCTACCCCAATATACCAAAATTTTACCACATTTCTTCCCTTTTGTCAACGAGGAAAGACATTTATTTATAAAAAATTTGTAATTTTGATCCTCCCCGTCTCCCCTTCCCTCTTTTTGGTTCTCTTCTTTGAATTCAGACCCCTCAAAAAAAGGCTGAATTTAAATTGACACGGTCTGTCATTTCCTGTATAATGAAGGAAAGACGGTTCGCGGCCACGGTCGCGGAGCTTGGAAAGGATGGACGAATCATGAAAAAGATCAGAATGGGCGTGATCGGATACGGTCAGCGCGGGAGCAGTTTGACGCAAGAGGTGCTTTGCAGGATGGAGGACGTGGAGATCGTGGCGGTTTGCGACCTCTATCCGGATCGGGTGGAGGAGGCTGTGAGCGATGTGCAAAAACGGTGCGGCAACACTCCCTTCGGCACGGTCGATCCTTATGCGTTTTTGCATACGGAGGGGCTGGACGCGGTCTTTGTTGCCACCTCTTGGGAGTCGCATATCGAGATCGCGATCGAAGCGCTCCGTCTTGGGATCGCCACCGCCTTGGAGGTTGGCGGCGCATACAATCTCGAAAGCCTTTGGGAGCTTGTTCACGAGCAGGAGCGCACGCAAACGCCCTTTATGCTCATGGAGAACTGCTGTTTTGGCAAGACCGAGCTTTTCGCAACAGCTCTGGCGCGCAGTGGTCGGCTCGGAGACGTGGTGCATTGCCACGGCTGCTACGGTCACTACCTTTGCGAGGAGATCGCGGGCGGAAACAAGAATCGGCACTACCGTCTTCGCAATTACCTCGCCCGTAACGGGGAGAATTATCCCACGCACGAATTGGGTCCGATCGCAAAGCTCCTCAACATCAACCGCGGCAATCGGATGGTCTCCTTGGTCTCGGTGGCCTCTCGGTCTGCCGGAATGGAGGCCTACATCCAAGCGCACGCCGAGGAGTACCCGGAGCTGCTTGGTAAGACCTTCCGTCAGGGAGACATCGTGAACACCATCATCACCTGTGCCGACGGCTCGACCATCAGTCTCCGTCTTGACACCACCCTGCCCCGTTACTATTCGCGCGAATTCACGGTGCGCGGCACGAAGGGGATGTACGAGCAGAACACGCACATGGTCTATTTCACGGGAGACGAGGAGGGCTTCGATTCCTTGAAGATCCATCAAAAGCACCTTGGCAACGCCGAGGAGCTTGAGGAGGCGTTCCTGCCCCCCGTTTGGAAGAACATTACCCCCGAGGAGATTCAGGCGGGACACGGCGGCATGGACGGAATTGAATTCCGCGTGTTCGTGGATTGCTTGAAGGAGGGACGAACGATGCCCATTGACGTCTACGATGCCGCCGCTTGGATGTGCATTACCGCCCTTTCCGAGCAATCGGTGGCTCTGGGCGGCGCGCCGCAGGTCATTCCCGACTTTACGGGCGGCAATTGGTTGCTTCGCGAGCCGATGGATGTGATCGAACTGAGTTAATATTAGAAAAATCGAGGACGGGCAAATGCAGGAATGCATTTGCCCGTCCATTTTTTTGTATTTGGTTCTTTGTCGGATCAATCCAACACCGGCATCGTCCAGCGAAGATCCTTCTTGCAATCGGCAAGCGCCGCCTTCGCCTCCGCTCCGTTCATGGGGCGGCTGATGAAGGCAAAGGCTCCGTCCTCCAACACGATATAGCTCTCATAGCCGAAATGAGATTTGCACTTCTCGGCGCATTTCGCACAGCCCTCCAGCACAAAGCATCGACGGCAAACGCGCTCGTCGGCATCGGCAAGATCCTCCTCGGTTGCCACCGCCCACGCCAATGCCTTGGGACGGCTGGTGGGAGAGGCCGCGTTGAGGATATCCGCCACCACGGCACTCGCGGTGGGCAGCTTTCCTGCTCCCGCTCCGTAAAAGAGCGCACGACCGAGCATATTGGCGTCAACCAAAATTCCGTTGAACACGCCCTCTACATGGCTGATGGGGTTCGCCGCGGGAACAAAGTGCGGTGCGACGGCGGCATAGACGCGACCGTTGATCCGCTCGGTGTGTCCGATGAGCTTGATGGCGCATCCCATCGACTCGGCCACAAATGTCTGCTCAGAGGTAATGCGCGTGATACCCTCCACGGGGATGGACGAGGGCGAGACCAGAATACCGAACGCCAAGGCCGCGAGGATCACGATCTTTCTTGCCGCATCCAAGCCCTCCACGTCGGCGGCAGGATTCGCCTCGGCAAAGCCATTTGCCTGCGCCTCCTTCAAGGCATCGGCAAAGGCCACTCCCTCCTTGCCCATTTTGGTGAGGATGAAGTTGGTGGTTCCGTTGAGGATCCCGCTCACCGAAAGGATCTCGTTGGAGGCCAGATCATTTTGCAGAGGACGGATGATGGGAATACCGCCTCCCACGCTCGCCTCAAACAGATAGTAAACATTCTTCTCGGCCGCCAAGGCAAGCAGCTCGGCTCCGAAATTGGCCACTACCTCCTTGTTGGAGGTGACCACGCTCTTTCCTGCCTCCAAGGCAGAGCGGCTGAACTCATAGGCCGGGTGCGAGCCTCCCATCATCTCCACCACGATGCTCACCTCTCCGTCCTCCAGGATGGGGCGGATATCGTGAACCACCCGATCGCCCAGAGGATGATCGGGGAAATCCCTCAGATCGAGGATATACTTGATGTTGATCTCGTCCTTGCAGTGGGCCTCGATCAGCTTTTTGTTTTCCGTGAGTACCTCGGCTGTGCCGCTTCCGACCACGCCGAATCCGAGAATGGCAATGTGAATCATGGTTTTCTTTCCTTTTTTCTTGACATTCGGAGTCCTTTTTTCGGGCTCCCCTTATATCATATCACAAAATCTTCCAAAATGCAAACAAAACTCTTGAAAAAAATAAAAAAATATGCTATACTGTTCTCATTGAAGACAAGGAGGGTTTCTATGGCCTCTCATATCGGCAGTATGAACAACGTAAAGATCTTCGTTCTTTACCTGATGAAGAATATCAACTACCCCATGGACTTCTCTACCATCAACGATGTGGTGATGCAGAACGACTACGTGATGTACCTCGACTTCGCCGAGGCATTCCAGCAGATGCTGGAGGGAGAGCTGATCGTGGAGGACGGCGTGAGCGAGCGTGGGGATCCCCTCTATTCGGTAACGAAAAAGGGACGGCTGGTGGCCGATCAGCTCAAAAGCGACATCCTCCCCTCCATCCTCGACCAAAGCCTTGCCTGCGCTCTGCGGTATCTGGACTTTCGGCGGCGTGGAGTTCGGGTGGATTGCGAATCCCTGCGGCTTGCCGACCAGACCTTTGACGTAACCGTGACGGTGAAGGAAAAGGACAAGGTGATCCTGCAAGCCACCGTGAACACTGACTCGGAGTATCACGCCATTCAAATGAAGCGGAATTTCCGCGACCGCCCCGAGGTGGTCTACCGCGGCATCGTGGCGCTTCTCTCGGGAAAAGTAAACTTCCTCTACGACGACAAGCCCGACCGCAAGGGCTGATCCATCAAAGTATAAAAAAAGGAGACTGAATCATGAAGCTCGAAGGAATCAAGGCCAATTTTTTGGGTGACAGCATTACTGAGGGAGTGGGCGTTCCCTCCGTGGAATACGCCTACTGGAATGTTTTGAAGGAGAAATACGGTCTCGCCGAGGCGCGCGGCTACGGGATCTCCGGCACGCGATTCGCGCGCAAGCGTGTTCCCACCGAGAACAACCCCCGCTTCGATCTGGACTTCTGCTCCCGCGTGGAGGAGATGGATCCCGACGCCGATCTTGTGGTGGTGTTTGGCGGCACAAACGACTTTGGTCACGGCGATGCTCCCATGGGATGCTTCAACAGCCGCGACGTGTATACCTTCTACGGCGCTTGCCACGTTCTGATGGAGTCGCTGATCGAGCGGTATCCGCTTGCTACCATTGTGTTTATGACCCCTGCCCATCGCGCCTTGGAGACGCGGCCGGGATACCCCGACCTTTGCGAATATGTAAAGGTGATCAAGGAGGTCGCCGCTTACTACGCCATTCCCGTGATGGATCTTTACACCACCAGCGGCATCCAGCCCGCCCTTCCCCTCTTGAAGGAGACCTACGCCCCCGACGGTCTGCATCCCAATAAGGCGGGTGCGGCTCGCATTGCCGATCGCTTGGGCGAGTTCCTGCGCTCTCTGTAATGAAATAGAAATACGGTACGCCCCTCTCCGCATAACGCGGAGAGGGGCGTTCTTTCATTTTTTCGTTTATACGCCTGCTGTCAGCGTTTCCTTTTGCGGCTCTTCCTTTGGCAGATACGCAGGGTCGACGATCGGCTCGGCTCCCCTCGGTACGGCAAAGCGGACGGCGCGAGGCGCGACCTCCACGGTAAAGTGATTCTGACGGATCAATTCGCCGTCGAAGGAATACAAAAATCCCTCGGGAGCCTCGATCTCGATCTTCTTCGCTCTCCGATAGACCAGATGCTTGTCGAATTTAGGGTTATCCAAATGCTCTCCCGCCGTGTAATACTTGACCAGATTCATAAAGGTAAAGTGTGAAACGGGATGAACGAGGCAGACCTCCAAAAGTCCGTCGCTGTTGACCGAGCGAGGGGCGCAACGGAAGGAGCCGCCCACGTACTGCCCGTTCGCAATGGTGCAAAGCAGGAGCTTTCCCTTCGGATTGAGCAGTTCCCCGTCTGCCGTGACGCGACAACGGTTGACCATCGCCTTCAAAAGTCCCACCAACACACCCGTGGTATAGGCGTTCTTTCCGCCGATGATCTTCTTTCTGCGAATGTTCATCATGGTCTTTGCCACGCAGGAATCGAACCCGAAATGCGCGGCGTTGATGGCGTATTTGTTACCAACGCGGACAAGGTCGATCTCCTCCTCGGTGGCATGGATCTGCGCTTCGGGATCCAGAAAGGGCTTCACGCCCCCATAATACTTGACGAAATCGTTTCCCGAGCCGCAGGGGAAGCAGCCGACCGACGCATGGGAAAAGCCCACCGCGCCGTTGACGACCTCGTTGAGCGTTCCGTCACCGCCGCAGGCGTAAAAGCGGACGGGATCGGTGTGCTCCGTGCAATATTGACGGATGTAGGCGGTTGCGTCTCCCGGTGCTTTCGTCTCATAAATGGCGTAGTCCAAGTCGCCCTCAAAGCGTTGCAATTCGCCCTCCAGCTTCCGAAAGGCGTTGACACGGCCTGCCGCCGGATTCAATACGAAGATATGCTTCATCCCGATCCTTCCTTTCCTCGGTATCCGATTCTCACCTTTTATTTTATCACCGTTTTCGCAAAAAATCAAGGGCTTGGCGGTGATTTTCAAAATTTGTCGAAATTTGTACGCATTCGCGTCACAGATAGGAAAGGTAAGCGGCGAAGGCAGAGGGGAGCGCATAACGACGCGCCTGCTCTCCCTTTTCGACCGCTTGCAGTCCCGACGACGTAAGATCCTCGGGCGAGACCAAGACCCAATAGGCGATCATGTGCCACTCGACGTGAGAAAAGATATGCTTGGAATCCTCGATATGTTGGATGTGAAGTGGCTCTATGCCCATCCCTCGGAGCTGTTCCGCCAAGGCATCCTCAAAGAGGTGTCCATCCAAGCTCGGTAGCTCGTATAGTCCTGCCAAAAGTCCCGTATCCGGTCGCTTTCGCAGGGCGATCCGCTCTCCGTCTCCCAAGATCAAAATCGTTCTTTGCTCGATCCGTCTCGGCTTTTTCGAGGCCTTCACGGGCAACTCACTCTCCAAGCCCTCTCTGTGCGCCACGCACTCGTCGCGAAGCGGACAGGCTTCGCAAAGTGCCTCTCGGTTGGGGGCGCAGACCGTTGCCCCCACTTCGATCAAGGCTTGGGTGAAGCTCCCCGCATCCTCCTTCGGGATCACGGGGACGAGCGCCTCTCGCCACATCCGCTTGGTTGCAGGGAGTGAGATGTCGTCGGCACATCCGTTGAAGCGGGACAGCACGCGCAAGACGTTTCCGTCGACGGCAGGGGTGGGGATCCCGAAGGCGATGGATGCGATCGCGCCTGCGGTGTACTCTCCGATCCCCGAAAGCGCGAGCAGGGCGTCGTAATCCCTTGGCATCTCTCCCCCGTGCCGCTCCATGATCTGCTTCGCGGCTCGTTTGAGGTTACGGGCGCGGCTGTAATAGCCAAGCCCCTCCCAGCATTTCATGAGGGTGTCGTCATCGGCGTTCGCCAAAGCCCCGACGGTGGGAAAGGCAGTAAGAAACCGCGCGTAGTAGGGCTTGACCGCCTACACGCGGGTCTGTTGGAGCATGATCTCCGAGATCCAGATGCGGTACGGGTCGCGTGTTCTGCGCCAAGGAAGGTCGCGCCGGTTCTCCCCGTACCAATCCAGAAGCGCGCGTACTATGCTCTCGCTCATTGCCCTCGTCACTCGTTTCTCACCGTCCTTCGTTTTGTACTTGTTTCCTCTATTTTAGCACAAAACGCTCGACAAATCAAGAGTTTTTTTATCAGGCGGCATCGGTTTCGACGGTCGACGCGGGAGCGCAGATCCGCAGGGCGATGGCCGAGCAATCGTCGTGGTGGGTGTACTCCGAGGCGCGTCGGCAGATCTCCTCCACGATCGTCTCGGGGGAGAGGTCGGCGCATCCGCTGAGATACTCGGTGATCTGCTTGCAGTCTGGGTCCTCTTGGATGATGCCGTCGCTGATCATCACGACAAGATCGCCCTCCAACAGATCAAACGAGGACTCCACGGTCTCCAAGGAGCGCAGGATGCCGATGGGAGCGGCTCCTGCCTGCAAGCGGTGGACCCTTCCCTCCCGAAGCACGAAGCTGGGGGCGGCTCCCCCTTTGCGGAAGGTGGCGTGTCCCGTGATGAGATCCAGCTCCATCAGATCCACCGTTGAGGAGCATTCGGCCGCGCTGTCGGGGCATCGGGAAAGAATGAGATTATTGAGCATCCGCAGAGACGTCCCTGCTCGGTTGCCTGCTCGAAGCATCTTTTCAAGGAAGACCGAGCAGAGGTTGGAGGTGAAAGCCGCGTCGCGTCCCGATCCCATTCCGTCGCTGATGAGGGCGTAGAAATAATCCTTTCGGTTGGAAAACAGGTTCACGGAATCTCCGCTCACGCCTCCGTCGGCCGACAGGTTCTTTTGCGCCCCCTCCACCGAAATGCGTCGCTCGGCTTGCAGGAGCATGGTGGTGGAATTGTTCTCCACCTCAAAGGTGGGTGCTCCCAGCTTCATGCCGCACATCTCTCCGATGTCGCATCGCAGGGTTTCCATCGTGACCGACGCGCGATCCAAGCAAACGCCGCGGGCGAGGATCTGTCGGCGACGCATTCCGCAGACCGATACGCTGTCCACGCGGATCCCTGCGTCCGAAAGATAATCAAACAGGCGCGTCTCCAATTCGGGGTCGAAGCGGTACTCGCCGTCATCCTCGGCTAAGGCATCGTTGATGATGTTCGCCGCGGCCTCGTAATCCATGGCGAAGATCTCGGTGCGGTTGTTGCGAAGCAGCTCCGCCGTGAAGCGCGCGCACTCGGTATTGATCTGCCGCAGGATGCGGTCGGTGGAGGCGCACCGTTGCTTCATGTGGGCAGGGATCTGCGCGCGTGTGACACGTCCCTTGGTGTGAAGCTGGGCGGTCAGGGCATTCAAAACGCTTAACGTATCGGCGTATTCCAAGCCCCAACAGACGGTCTTGTTGGGACAATCGGTGCAATAGGCGTCGAAGGAGCTGTCGCAGATGCGGCGAAGATCCAGCGTTCCCGGGCGCAACAGGCGGTCGCTGAGGCTGTAAAACAGCTCGGACAGACCCGAAAAGGCCTCGGAAATGTCACGAAAGCGATCGTTGGCGTCCTCGTGTCGCGATTTGGCGCAACGAAGCTCCGTCTCGGGATCGACGGGAGCTTGTTCGGCGGTCGGCGCGGAGCGGACGCGCATGACGATCGAGGTGACCGCGCCTGCCGCGAGATAGGCGGGAAAGGAGACCGTGAAGGCCAACACGCCTCTGGCGTAGACCGACCACGCAAAGGACGCAAGGCAGGCAAGCGGCAATCCCGTGACCTCCTTGTTTCTCCATTTGATCCCCTCAAACACCAGTGCCGCCAAGAGGAAGGAGGGGATCTCCATGGGATGGTAGACAAGTCCCGAGAGCGCGCCTGCCGCCGCTCCCCATCCCGCTCCCTTTTCCAAGCAGACGAGCAGGGTGATGAGCAATGACAGCACCGCCGAGATCGGGATTCCCGCCACCGCCGCTCCGTTTGCCGACCAGACCAGCGCCGCGATCAGGCCGCCCGAGGAGAGTGCCTGCAAGAGCCAATGCCGCGTCCCCTCTCCTGCTCTCGCGGAGAAGATCCACGTGGCAAGCGGTGCGACCGTGACCATAAGAAATGCCGCGAACAGATCGTAATAGCGGAAGCCCCCCGCCACGATGCGGTAGAGCGACACGGCAAGCGCCGTGACGCCTGCCGTGGCAAGACGGAGGGAAAGCCCCTCCGAGCCGACCCGTCGGCAGGCCGACCAAAAGGCCTTGACGGCATGGAGCCTTCCCCTCGACGGAGAGGGCGTCTCCTCCTCTCGCGTCTCTCCCTTCAAGCGATGACGGATCCTCTCAGGGAGAGAGATGCGCGCGTCATCCGATTCTAAAAGCAGGTAGGAGACGAGGCGTACCAAGGCCGCCGCCGTGTAGGCAGACAGCATCACGACCGGCTCGTCCATCAGCATCAGCTCCGACAGCACAAGCCCAAGATAGCATCCCAAAAGCCGTCCTCCGTCGGCAAGCAAGAGCGCGATCCCAAGAGGTCTTGTGTCAAAGGGCAATACGCCAAGCCCC